>CAKUHX010000180.1 GCA_934659475.1 uncultured Oscillospiraceae bacterium | reverse complement strand
GAGACTGTCAAAAAAGCAGCAGTACGTAGAGATACGGGAAGGAAGATAGTTACGAAAGAAACCCAGGAAGGGTGTCTCAAGGTGAATTGCCCCGCAGGGGCAAGAGAGGGTGGCCTGGGCCATTCGTTTTTGATCACAAGATCATGAAACTTTGAAAAAGTTTCATGATCTTCTTCAGCTTGGCGAAAAGGCTTTTTCGACAAGCTGAAATATTCGTGGGTTTTTCCCGCCGTGCGTGTATAATAGGGCAGAAAGAGACAAAAGGAGGTGGCGCCGTGAAGGAGGACGAGATCGTCCGCCTGCTGCGCAGCCGGGACGAGGCGGGGGCGGCGGCTCTGCTGAAGCACTACGGGCCGCTGATGCGCTACATCATCGCCCCCATCCTATCTGGGGAGCACGACCGGGAGGACTGCCTGTCCGAGGCCGCCATGCGGGTGTGGGAGAAGATCGACACCTACGACCCTGAGCGGGGCCGCTGGACGGCCTGGCTGACGGCGGTGGCCCGCAGCGTGGCCTTGAACCGGGCCCGGGGCAGCCGGACGGAGGACGTCCCGCTGACGGAGCACATGCCCGCCCCGGGGCCTACGCCGGAGGAGCATGTCCTTCAGCAGGAGCGTCGGGACAGCCTGCGCCGGGCGCTGATGGCGCTGGGACAGGGGGACCGGCTGCTGTTCTACCGGAAGTACTACTACCGGCAGCCCACCGCCCAGATCGCCGCCGAGCTGGGTCTGACGGAGCGGGCGGTGGAGGGGCGGCTGTACCGGATCCGCAAAAACCTGCGGGAAAAGCTGGGAGGTGAAGGCTATGACTGACCGCGACTTTGACAAGCTGATGGAGGAGGCTCTGCCCGAGCTCCCCCCCGACGACGTGGCCCTGGAGATCACCCCCTGGCGCCGGGCCATGGGCTACATCATCGGCGGCAGCGGCCTTTGCAGCATCACCCTGAACTTCCTGAATCTGAACCTCCTGCTGCCCCTGATCGGCGTTCTGTGCCAGCTGCTGGGCTTCCGCGCCCTGCGGCGGGAGAACCGCTGGTTCGGCCTGTGCTGGTGGTGCGCGGCGATCCGCTGCGTGCTCTTCCTGCCCACGGTGGCGGTGGATGCCACCATCTACCGCGGGGCCTTTATGGCCGCCCTCAGCCCCGGGCTGTCCTACATCCTGATCGGGCTGAACCTGCTGATCTGCTTCGGCCTGTGGCGGGGCATCCGCGCTGTGGAGAACAAGTGGCAGCTGGAGCGCTCCTCCGCCCCCGGGGCGCTGCTGGTGTGGAATGTGGCGGTGCTGGGGCTGGCGGTCATCCAGTATACCGGGTGGCTCTTCGCCATCGCCCTTCTGGCCTGCTATATCCTCATCCTCCGGTGCCTGTCCGCCCTGTCCAAGGATATGGAGGAGCACGGCTACGCCCTGACCCCCGCTCCGGTGCAGGTGTCCGACGGGGTGCTGATCCGCATCATCGTGTTCTCCCTGCTGGCGGTGATGGCCCTCGGCTTCCTCTTCTGCCGCCGCTACCCCATGGACTGGCAGCCGGAGCACACAGTGCTCAGCGCCGAGGCACAGGCCAGCCGGGAAAATCTGCTGGCCCTGGGCTATCCGGAGCAGGCCCTGGCCGACCTGACGGAGGAGGATCTGCTCTCCTGCGCCGGGGCCCTTCAGGTGGCCGTTCACGAGGCAGACGAGGCCATGAACGACGGCCGCGAGGTGCGCACCATCTACGACGGGAACTACACCCAGATCACCACAGTGTACGATGTAAAGGAGCTGCACCTTACCGACACGGCGGTGCAGCTGCCCGGAGACGGGGATCACTGGCTGGTGTTCCACCACTTCCGCTGGACCCAGGACGCCCGCTTCCCCGGCACGGAGGATCTTCAGATCTGGCCCGCCTTCCGGGACAGCGAGGGCTGGCGCTCCGACGGCGGCGTCATCACCGGCCGGGTGCTGTATGACCGGGACGGCACGACCTATTCCGCCCCCTACTACGCTCTGGAGGAGCAGAGCTATACCGCCCAGTCCCCCTTCTTCGGCAGTCAGAATGTCTCCGACATCTTCGCCGACTTCTCCATGCCCCGGCGCAGCGAGAACCAGCGGGGCTATGTGTCCTACGGCATGATCGCCATTGACGACGACTATGTTGTAAGCTCCTGGATCAACTACACCCATCAGGACAGCCTGATCCAGTTCCCCATTTACACCGCCCGGGAGCAGCGTCTCAGCGGCAGCTGGGGCCGCAGCGTCACCTTCCGCCTCGCCCAGAACGCTTTGCAGTTCTGGCTGGTGGACGGAAAGCCCGCCTGGGTCTGACGACCTTAAAACAAAATCAAAACCTCCGGCTAAGCCGGAGGTTTTGATTTTCTCCTTATTCCTTCACATAGCTGACGTGCAGCAGCTGGTGGCAGCGCTCCGGACCGTAGTCGGCCATCATGCCGGCGACCACGGGGTTGCGCTCCGCCCGCTTGAACATGGCGGCGTTGTCCGCCTGGTGCAGGCCGTCCCCCCGCTGCTCCTTCACCGCCTTCAGGCCATAGGGCTGGCCCGCGCCGCCCACGCAGCCCCCCTGACAGGTCATCACCTCGATCAGGTGGTAGAAGGCGCGGCCCTCGTCGATCTCACGCAGCAGCTTGCGGGCGTTGGCCAGACCGTTGACCACGGCCAGCTTCAGCTCGGTCTCCCCCACCTGGACGGTGACCTCTTTGATGCTGCCGCTGCCCCGCAGGCCCAGAAAGCTGATGGTGCGCAGGGCGTTCTTGCTCTTGTCGGGCAGGCAGTGGCGCACCACCGCCTCGGCCACGCCGCCGGTGGTGCCGTAGATCACCGCCGCGCCGGAGCCC
>CAKUHX010000179.1 GCA_934659475.1 uncultured Oscillospiraceae bacterium | reverse complement strand
TTCAAAACCGCCGAGACACAAAAAAGCGCGTACCCGATGGGGACGCGCTTTTTTCGCAGACAAATCAGCCACGCTGCTCACGCATACGGGCAAAACAATCGCTGCAGTAGACGGGACGGTCGGACTTGGGCTCGAAAGGAACGCGAGCCTCGCCGCCGCAGGCAGCGCACACGGCGGTGAAGTACTCACGGGGGCCGCGGGCCGCGTTCTTGCGGGCGTCACGGCAGGCCTTGCAGCGCTGGGGCTCGTTCTGGAAGCCGCGCTCGGCGTAGAACTCCTGCTCACCAGCGGTAAAGGTGAACTCGTTGCCGCACTCTTTGCATCTCAGGATCTTGTCTTCGTACATTTGGATTCCCTCTCTTTGACTCGTTACCCGTTTGACGGGTGGTGTAATATTGCGATCAGCTTCTGCTGATAACGCCGGATCGAAGCTGCCGGACCATCTTTCGGCGGATACGCTGGATGGCGTTATCCACTGATTTCTGCGGCCGGTCGACCTGCCGGGCGATCTCTCCACAGGAAAGGCCCTTCAGATACGGGGAAAAAATCTGTCGCTCAAGGGGCGTGAGCCGTTCCTTCAGCGTGTCAAGCAGCTCTCTCAGTTCCTCTCTGCCGATGATGACATCCTCTGGACTTTCACCACCGGAGAAAGTCGGTTCGCAGACCTCGTCAAAAAGAGGGGGTTCAAAAG
This sequence comes from uncultured Oscillospiraceae bacterium, assembly GCA_934659475.1. Lineage (GTDB taxonomy): Bacteria > Bacillota > Clostridia > Oscillospirales > Oscillospiraceae > Lawsonibacter. Next base: position 2,173 of record CAKUHX010000179.1, on the reverse strand, counting down.
AGATGCTGAGATTCAGGGGGATATGCTTCCCCCCTTGGGCGGAGCGCACAGCGGTGCGCAGACGGTTGCGCACACACACCTCGGCATAGGTCCGAAAGGCGGCCCTCTTCGTTTCATCGAAGGTGCGTATGGCGGTGAGCAGGCCCAACATGCCCTCCTGAATGAGATCCTCGCTGTCACCGCCAGCCAGAAACAGCGGTCTGGCACAGGCGCGCACCATCTGTACATGGCGGGCCACCAGTTCCTCTTCTGCCCTGGAGTCCCCTCCGCCGGCCAGACGGCACAACTCTTCATTGGAGCGATCTAAAAAAGCAGGATGACACATATCTTCCTCTATCACGGTTGAAGTATAAACAAATTGAACGGATTTGTCAAGGAAATTTTTCCCTTATTTTGTCGTTTTCACATATTTTCCGTTTTCCGTCCGATTTTTGATCCGACTTTCCGTTTGAATGTGCAGAATATCTTATCTTTTGTGCCCTCCGCTCCCTCCGGGAGACGAACGGCTCGGAACAGGATCGGACGCCCGCGGCCGGGCTATGGGCACGCCCTGCCCCGCCGGTCCGTTACAGGCTGCGCACCAGATCGGCCAGGCGCTGGGCAGTCTCGCCGGCGGTCTGCTCGGTCTTGGCCTCTACCATGACCCGCATCAGGGCCTCGGTGCCCGAGGGGCGCACCAGGATCCGCCCATCCCCGGCCAGGACCTCCTCCTCCCGCTGGATGGCCTGGCGCAGCGCATCGCTGGCCATAACGGCCTTCTTCACGTCGTTGTCCGCCACAGGCACATTGATCAGCACCTGGGGATACCGGGGGCAGTTGAAGATCTCGCTGGCCTTCTTTCCCCCTTCTTTCATCAGGGCAAGGATCTGAAGGGCGGTCAGCTCGCCGTCGCCGGTGGTGGCATGCTCCAGGAAGATCATATGCCCGGACTGCTCGCCGCCGATGGCATAGCCCTTTTCCACCATGCGCTCCAGCACGTTCCGGTCGCCCACGTCGGTGCACTCCAGGGACATGCCGTGCTCCTTGGCAAAAACATGCAGGCCCAGATTGGACATCACTGTGGCCACGATGGTATTGCCGGGCAGCCTGCCCTTGTTCAGCAGGTCCAGGCCGCAGGCAGCCATGATCTGGTCGCCGTCGATCAGACCGCCCTTCTCGTCCACCGCCAGGCAGCGGTCGGCGTCGCCGTCGAAGGCGATGCCGATGTCGTAGCCGCCGGCCTTTACCATGGCGGCCAGGCTGTCCATGTGGGTGGAGCCGCACCGCTCGTTGATGTTCACTCCGTCGGGGTCGGCGTTGATCACGTCAGTGCGCAGCTTGGAGAAGCGGTCGAACAGCCGGGCGGCGGTGGCAGAGGCGGCGCCGTTGGCGCAGTCCACCAGGATGCGCAGGCCGCCCAGAGTGGAGTCGATGGTGCTCTCCAGATGGTCGATATAGTCCTCGCTGGCCTTGGGGGCCACGTAGCTGACCTTGCCGATCTCTCCCCGGGTCTTCATGGGTACATTGTTGTGGCCGAAGAGGACGATGTCCTCGATCTTCTCCTCCAGCTCGTCAGACAGCTTGAAGCCCTTGCCGTTAAAGATCTTGATGCCATTGTGCTCAAAGGGGTTATGGCTGGCGGAGATGACGATGCCGGCGTCCGCCCCCTCGTCCACGGTGACCCAGGCCACGCCGGGGGTGGGCAGGGTGCCCAGGTCCAGCACGTCGGCTCCGGCCGTACACAGCCCCGCGATGAGAGAACCCTTCAGCAGGTCGCCGGAGATGCGGGTGTCCTTGCCGATGGTGACCAGGGGCTTCTCCCCCGGCTTTTTGCTTTTGCCCAGCACCGCTGCGGCGGCAAGGCCCACCTTATAGGCCAGATCGGCGTCCAGCCCGGCGTTGACCACGCCGCGGATACCGTCAGTTCCAAACAGTTTTCCCATGGTACCATACCTCATTTTCTTACGAAGTCTGCCGCCCGGACCAGCGGAACGGCGCGGGCGCTATACGCCCAGAGTCAGCTGCTCCATTCCGGGCTCCGGTCCGCCGGAAATGGGGAGCCCCAGATGCTCATATGCCTTGGCCGTGACGCACCGGCCCCGGGGAGTGCGGGTAAGAAAGCCCAGCTGCATCAGATAGGGCTCATACACATCCTCCAGCGTGACGGCCTCCTCGCCGATGGTGGCGGCCAGAG
>CAKUHX010000178.1 GCA_934659475.1 uncultured Oscillospiraceae bacterium | reverse complement strand
CCACGATGACCCCACCATGATCCGGATGCTGGAGGTACTCACCGGGGTGAACGCCCGGACGGACATCCCACTGGACGACCCGGAGACCATGTCCCTGTTCAGCTCCTCCAAGGCACTGGGGTATGAGAACGACAAGATCCTGGGCCCCACCGGCGGCACCGCCATCCCGGAGTTCGGCACCTCCTTCGTCCGGGGCATGCTGGAGGAGACCCAGCCCAAGCAGTTCGATATTTTGGTGCGGCTGTCCGGCTTTTCCCACGGCACCGATGTGTGGCTGGGCAACGCCCGGGACCTGGTTCTGGAGCAGGGCATCCCTGTGGGCCAGGCCATCGGCTGCCGCGACGACATCATGCTGTTCTTGATCTCTAAGGGGATGCCCCCCAAACGGTCCTTCAAGATCATGGAGGCCGTGCGAAAGGGCAGGGGACTGCCCGAGGGGGCGGAGGAGGAGATGAAGGCCGCCGGCGTGCCCGACTGGTACATCGGCTCCTGTAAGAAGATCGCCTACCTGTTCCCCAAGGCCCACGCCGTGGCCTATGTGATGATGGCCTTCCGCATCGCCTGGTTCAAGGTGCACCGCCCCTTGGCCTTTTACGCGGCCTACTTCTCCATCCGGGCCAAGGCCTTTGACGAGGCCTTTATGTGCCGGGGCATGGACGTGTGCCAGAAGAAGATGCGGGAGATCGTGGCCAAGGACAAGGAGGCCACCGCCGTGGAGCAGGACATGCTGACCACCTTGGAGGTGTGCTACGAGTTCTATCTTCGTGGCTTCAGCTTCGACCACATCGACCTGTACCGGTCAAAGGCCATCAACTTTACGGTGGACGAGGAGCGGGGCACCCTGCGGCCGCCCTTCGTGTCCGTGGCCGGACTGGGGGAGACGGCGGCCATCTCTCTGGAGGAGCAGAGCAAGGGTCGGCAGTTCATCTCCATCGAGGAGGTGTCCGCCGCCTGTCCCAAGGTGTCCAAGACCCATATCCAGCTATTGAAGGACGCGGGAGCCTTCGGCAGCCTGCCCGAGACCAGCCAGATCGATCTGTTTGCGATGCTGGGGGGATGAACTTTTCCTGTTTATACGGCGCAATTAAGCAGGCTGCCGAACAGGCCGCTTGGCGGCCCGCGCCTTTTGGCGCGTCAATTTCCGTCGCAGACGGAAATTCCGCAGGGCGAATTCACTTCGCCCGAGGATTTTAAGAAAAAAGGGCTCCCGCGCGGCGTGAGCCGCGTGGGATAGCCTGCCTGAGACCAGCCAGATCGACCTGTTTGCGATGCTGGGTGGCTGAACCCTAAGATTTTCTTAAAATTTCCCATGATCCTTGTTGTGCAGTTAAAAATATGATAGGATCAGATCGACATGATCCTGCATACGCAGAGAAAGACAAAGGAGACCTGATATGAGCTATAACGGAAGGCGGCTGTCCCGCTCCGGCGGCAGTTCCGGCGGCCATTCCGCCGGAGGGCGGGTGGCGCGGCTGCTCTTTTTCCCGCTGATGTTCCCCTATCTGGAGCTGGTGCTCCACCTGCATATGAAGCTGTCCATGGCCTATCTGCCCATCTGGGCCACCTTCGGCGTGGCGGCCGGACTGCTGCTCACGGCGCTGACCATCCCGTTCCACAAAACGGTGAATCAGGTGCTGTCCCTGATCCTGACCTGGCTGATCTCCCTTGTCTTTGTGGTGGAGATGATCGCCAAGAAGATCCTGCAGTCCTATTACCCGCTGAGTACGCTGGGTACGGCGGCAGACAACAAGCTGACGGACTACGCCGATGTGATCGCCTCCGCCGTGGGGCGCAGCGCGCCCATCATCGTGGTGTTCTTCCTGCCCGCCCTGTTCCTGACCGTCTTCGGACGGCGGCTGCTGGGCTTTGAGCGGTACGACTGGAAGCTGTCCGGCGTGCTGGCGGCGGGCATGGTGATCTTCCATCTGGTGGCTCTGGGCATGGTGCACCTGCCCTGGGGCGGGGATATGACCCCCGGCAAGCTCTATAAGATGGACACAAACGCCGACGACCAGGTGGAGCAGCTGGGTCTGCTGACCATGTTCCGTCTGGACGTGAAGCATATGATCGTCCCGGTGAAGAACGATCTGGACTCGGACTTCAGCACCATTGGAGGTTTGGGTGACGACAGCAGCACCGGGGACGGCTCCGGCGCCACCTCTGAGGAACCCGGCCCGGTGATCGATACCTCCCCCAACGTCATGGACGTGGATCTGAACGCCCTGGCGGAGGGGACCACCAATAAGGACATCCAGTGGCTGTGCAATTACTTCAACAGCGTGACCCCCACGAAGAAGAACGAGTACACCGGCATGTTCGAAGGGTATAACGTGATCTTCTTTACGCTGGAGGGTTTCTCCGGTTATGTGATTGACCCGGAGCTGACCCCCACCCTCTATAAGCTGACTCACGAGGGCTTTGTATTCAACAATTTCTATACCGCCCTTCATTACACCAGTACCTCCAACGGCGAATGTCAGAATCTGTTGGGCCTGTACCCCAAGAATGGCAACCCCATCACGATGAAGCGCACCGGCGTGCTGGGTACCGACTGCTATTTCTCTCTGGCTCAACAGCTGGGCCGGCTGGGTTATCAGACGTTGGGTTACCATAACAATGGCGATATGTACGGAAGAGCCGCTTCCCATTCTAATCTGGGATACGACTGGAAGTACTATAAACACGGTCTGGACTGTGAGATGAATTCCGCCGGAACGGAAAAGCTGTGGCCCCAGCGGGACAGCTATATGATCGAAGCCAGTGTGGATGACTATATCAACAGCGACCAGCCCTTCCACGTCTACTATCTGACCATCAGCGGCCACACGCCCTACTCCTGGAACTGGGTGGCCCGGCAGTATAAGGACAGGGTGTCCTCGCTGCCCT
>CAKUHX010000177.1 GCA_934659475.1 uncultured Oscillospiraceae bacterium | reverse complement strand
ACGGAGATCTATGACTATCTCCGTCTGCTGTGGGCCAGAGTGGGCACCCCCCACTGCCCCATCTGCGGCAAAGAGATCAAACAGCAGACGGTGGACCAGATCATCGACCAGGTGCTCGCCCTGCCCGAGGGCACCCGCATCCAGGTCATGGCCCCGGTGATCCGGGGGAAGAAGGGCGAGCACACCAAAGTGTTCGAGGACGCCCGCAAGTCGGGCTATGTCCGCTGCCGGGTGGACGGCATCGCCTATGACCTGTCCGAGGAGATCAAGCTGGAGAAGAACAAAAAGCACGACATCGCCATCGTGGTGGACCGCCTGGTCATCCGGGAGGATGTGGCCCGCCGCCTGACGGACAGCGTGGAGGTGGCCTCCAACCTGTCCGGCGGCCTGGTCATCATCAACATCCCCGGGGAGGAGCGGGACATCCTCTTCTCCCAGAACTACGCCTGCGAGGACTGCGGCGTGTCCATCGAGGAGCTGTCCCCCCGGATGTTCTCCTTCAACAACCCCTTCGGCGCCTGCCCCACCTGTACCGGCCTGGGCAGCCAGATGAAGCTGGACCCGGAGCTGATCATCCCCAACAAGGAGCTGTCTATCCTCCAGGGGGCCATCACTGCCTCCGGCTGGAACAATATCAAGTCCGACGGGATCTCCCGCATGTACTTCGAGGCTCTGGCCAAGAAGTATCGCTTCAGCCTGGACGCGCCCATCAAGGACCTGCCCGAGGAGGTCATGGACGTGATCCTCTACGGCACCAAGGGGGAGAAACTCACCCTGCACTACGACCAGCCCCGGGGACAGGGCACCCTTTACCAGCCCTTCGAGGGCATCGTGAACAATCTGGAGCGCCGCTACCGGGAGACCCAGTCCGACGGGGTGAAGCGGGAGCTGGAGGAGTGCATGTCCCCCTGTCCCTGCCCCACCTGCCACGGGCGGCGGCTGCGGAAGGAGTCTCTGGCGGTCACCGTGGGCGGGCTGGACATCGACACCTACTGCCATAAGAGCGTCACCCAGGCCCTGGACTTTATGGAGCACCTGGAGCTGGACGCCACCAAGACCATGATCGCATCCCAGATCCTGAAGGAGATCAAGAACCGCCTGGGCTTCCTGAACTCTGTGGGATTGCAGTACCTGACCCTCAGCCGGGAGGCGGGTACCCTGTCCGGCGGCGAGAGTCAGCGCATCCGCCTGGCCACCCAGATCGGCTCCTCCCTCATGGGGGTGCTGTATATCCTGGATGAGCCCTCCATCGGCCTGCACCAGCGGGACAACGACAAGCTGCTGGCCACGCTGAAGGAACTGCGGGATCTGGGCAACACCCTGCTGGTGGTAGAGCACGACGAGGACACCATGCGCGCGGCGGACTACCTCATCGACATTGGCCCCGGGGCCGGGATCAACGGCGGCCGGGTGGTGGCTGCGGGCACGCCGGAGGAGGTCATGAACACCCCCGGCTCCATCACCGGGGACTACCTGTCCGGGCGGAAGAAGATCGCTGTGCCCGCAGAGCGGCGGAAAGGGAACGGCCACTGGCTGAAGGTGTACGGCGCGGCGGAGCACAACCTGAAACATGTGGATGCCGCCGTTCCGCTGGGAACCTTTACCTGCGTCACCGGCGTGTCCGGCAGCGGCAAGTCCTCCCTGGTGAACGAGATCATCTATAAGAAGCTGGGGGCCGACCTGAATCGCACCAAGGCCCGGGCGGGCAAGCACGACCGCATCGAGGGGGAGGAATGGCTGGACAAGGTCATCAACATCGACCAGAGCCCCATCGGCCGCACCCCCCGGTCCAATCCCGCCACCTACACCAACCTGTTCAGCGACATCCGGGAGCTGTTTGCCTCCACCCCTGACGCCAAGAGCCGGGGCTACGGACCGGGGCGTTTCTCCTTCAATACCCGGGGCGGCCGGTGCGAGGCCTGCCAGGGGGACGGCCTGATCAAGATCGAGATGCACTTCCTGCCCGATATCTATGTGCCCTGCGAGGTGTGTAAGGGCCGCCGGTACAACCGGGAGACGCTGGAGGTGCGCTATAAGGGCAAGAACATCTACGAGGTGCTGGAGATGACCGTGGACGAGGCCCTGCCCTTTTTCGAGAATCTGCCCAAGATCTACAACCGCCTGTTCACCCTGCAGCAGGTGGGACTGGGCTATGTGAAGCTGGGACAGCCCTCCACCGAGCTGTCCGGCGGCGAGGCCCAGCGGGTGAAGCTGGCCACCGAGCTGTCCAAGCGCTCCACCGGCCGAACCATCTATATTCTGGACGAGCCCACCACCGGTCTCCACGCCGACGACGTGCGCCGGCTGATCGAGGTGCTGCAGAAGCTGGTGGAGCTGGGCAACACCGTGCTGGTCATCGAGCACAACCTGGATGTGATCAAAACGGCGGACTACCTCATCGACCTGGGCCCCGAGGGGGGCGACGGCGGCGGCACCATCGTGTGCAGCGGCACGCCGGAGGAAGTGGCCGCCTGCGAGAAGTCCTATACGGGGCAGTACTTGAAGAAAATGTTAGGGTGACGCCCCGGAGCCCCCCGGGGTCCCATCGAAGATGGGGCGGCGCGGTAAGCGCCGTGGATCAGACGATGACAGGCGGATGATCCCCGCAGGCGGAATTCATTTCCGCCGAGGATCTTAAATGTAGAGGGCCCCGGCCCGGCTTGCCGGGTTGGGAACGGCGACGGGGGCGGCACCATCGTGTGCAGCGGCACGCCGGAGGAGGTCGCGGCGTGTGAGCAGTCCTATACGGGGCAGTACTTGAAGAAAATGCTTTGATTTCCCGCCCACCCACCTCGTCGTCGCAAAGTCCACTGTGCTCCGTTTCCGCCTGATCGGCGAAAACTACGCCCGCTCCCTTGCTCCTCCTCTCCCATTTGAACCCGCTGACGCTGGGCTTCA
>CAKUHX010000176.1 GCA_934659475.1 uncultured Oscillospiraceae bacterium | reverse complement strand
GCAGCCGCTCCATCAGCCCCATGGAGAAGGTGTCCGCCCGAAGGGAGGGCAGGGACAGGCCGATGTCCCGGGCCTGACAGTAATCCAGCAGGTCGTCGCACAGCTCCATCAGACAGGGGTAGTCCGTAGAGGACAGGCTGGACAGGGTCATCTCCCGGTAGCCGGAGTCCTCCAGCGACTGCTTTCCGTATTGGGCCAGCAGCTGGGGGCTTCTGCTGCGCACCGGACGATAGGCGTAGCCCGCCTGACAGAAGCGGCAGCCCCGGATGCAGCCCCGGAACAACTCCAGCATCACCCGGTCATGTACGATCTCCGTGGAGGGGATGATGGTCTTGACCGGAAAATAGGCCTTGTCCATGTCCTGAATGATCCGCTTGGTCACTACGGCGGGCACATCGTCAAAGCGGGGCGTGACGGCGGCCACGGTGCCGTCCTCGTGGTAGGTCACATCGTACAGCGACGGCACGTAGATGCCGGGGATGTGGCTGGCCTCGCGGAGAAAGCGGGGCTTGTCCCACCCCTCGTCCCTGGCCTGCCGGAACAGGCGGATATACTCCAGGGTGACCTCCTCCCCCTCCCCCAGGACAAAGAGGTCCATAAAAGGGGCCAGGGGCTCCGGATTGTAGCAGCAGGTCCCCCCTGCCACCACCAGCGGAGCCAGCTCCGGACGGTCCGCGCTGCGCAGGGGCAGCCCGGCCAGGTCCAGCATGTTCAAGACGTTGGAGTAGGCCATTTCATAGCCCAGGGAGAAGCCGATGATGTCGAACCGGTCCAGAGGGTCGCCGCTTTCCAGGGCGTACAGGGGCAGCCCGGCCTTGCGCATCTCATCCTCCATGTCCCCCCAGGGGGCGAAGCTGCGCTCGCACCACACCCCGGGCTCCTCGTTCATCACGCCGTAAAGGATGCGGCAGCCCAGGTTGGACATGCCGATCTCATAGGTGTCAGGAAAGCACAGGGCGTACCGCAGGTCTACCTCTGCCCTGTTCTTGATCACCGCGTTATATTCTCCGCCGGTGTACCGCGCGGGCTTTTGCACCCTTGGCAGGATGCGTTCCAATATCTGATCCATTCATTTCCTCCTGTGCGTTCGAGCACGTACACACAGAAGTTATTTTACCCTTTTCGGCCCCTGATGACAACCCTTTTTCCCCACTTTCTGCGGAGATCTCCCAGATCTGCAGCGCACAGCCACAGCGCAGTCAAAAGGAGCGTGGGATTGCCGCCCCGCAGCGCCGCCCACAGGCCCAGCAGGAGCAGCAGCCCCGCCAGTCCCCTGTCCAGCAGTTGGGCGGCCCGGTCCGCCCCTTCCGGACCGAGGGCCATGGAGAGGCAGCAGCGGAGCATACGCCCCCCGTCCAGCCGCCTCAGAGGCAGGAGATTGAATACGGCCAGGGCCAGATTCAGCCCGGTGAAGAGCGGCCAGTGTCCTCTGATCAGGGCGGCCAGCAGCAGGTCCATCCCCGGTCCCGCGGCTGCGGAAAGCAGTTCGCGGCCATAGGACAGCGGGTGGAGCAGCACCAGTTCCGCCCCAACGACTGTAATGTTAAATTGTTTTATATTTCCACTCACTAAACGGATGACAAGTACATGTCCCGCCTCGTGCAGGCAGCAGGCCAGCAAAGCGGGGAACACGATGTCTTGCCGGTCATGATACAACAACCAGGCTGCCAGCAGCAGAAAGGCCGGTGAAACGTTTATTTTTCCGCCCCGCAGAGTCACAGATAATAGGCGGGATCCACATGCAGCCCGCAGCACTTCAACTCAAAATGCAGATGGGGCCCGGTGGCAGAGCCGGTCGAGCCCACCGCGGCGATCTTATCCCCCAGGCTCACGGCATCTCCCTTGTTTACATAAAGCTTGCTGCAATGGGCGTAAAAAGACTTCACGCCGTTCCCGTGGTCCAGCTGGACATACAGGCCATAGGCGTCGTTCTCGCCGATGTATTCTACTGTCCCAGCGGCAAATGCCTTGATGGGGTCGCCCTTTTGGCCGCCGATGTCCAGCCCGCCGTGGAAGGAGTATTTCCCATTTATGGGGTGGTCCCGATAGCCGTATCCGGAGTGGACCGTCCCCTTCAAGGGCGCAGAAGTCTCCAGCTGGCCCAGGGACAGCTCATCCATGGTGTATTTTGCGGGCAGCGCCTTGCCGCTGTAATTTGCTTTCAGCAGCACGGTGCCAACGGCGGCTACAGCGGGGGCGGGCTCCGGCTCCGGCTCCACTTGGGGCCGAGGGATCTGCCTGTCCCCTTCCGTCACCTGCCATTCCGGGGGCAGCCGCTCCAGACGGAGCAGGTGGGCCGCTTGGGCGGCGGGGTCTGCCTTTGAGGAGAGGAAACGGATCTCCTGCTGCGTGCAGCGCTCAAGGGTGGAAATGACTGCACCAGCCTGTTTGACCTCCTCTTCCCCGCGGATGGGGCCGAACACCTGGACATAGAACTCCTCCAGACCATCCAGCGCCGATCCGCTGCGTCCCAGTGAGGTGCCCAGCGTTTCCAGTGCCCCACGCAGATCGATGTCGGAGCGGATCAGGGCCAATATCTGCTCCCGGGTCGATGCGATCCGGTGCGGAAATACGCCGCGCCCGATGAATACGGCCAGGAAGATGAGAATGCAGACCAGCAGCTGTACCAGCCTGACCTTGTCCGTTCGCTCCCACTGATGCCCTCCCCTGCCCTCGGCTGTCCTTGTCGCTGTTTGCTTCATCCGCATCTGCCACCCCTCCATATGTCGTGCTGTATAAGCATATTCGGGAGGAATGGAGATATTCCCAAATGCGTCTCTGTTTTCCGGAGCGCGGGACAGGCCGGGCAAGAGGAATGGGTATAACAAAAGTGGGAGCATCTTGACCGATGCTCCCGCCCGCTTTATCTTATAGCAATATAGAAATGATAGATCCGAACACATTACCCACTTGGATAATGTAGTTCGGATCATCATTACTTGGTCGG
>CAKUHX010000175.1 GCA_934659475.1 uncultured Oscillospiraceae bacterium | reverse complement strand
GCGGCGGAAAGGCGCTCCAGCGTCTCCGATGCCGGGTGTCCGTAGCGGTTGTCGGCCCCTACGGAGATCACAGCGGTCTCCGGCTGGATAGCGGCCAGCAGCTCCGGCGAGGTGGAGTATTTGGAGCCGTGGTGGCCCGCCACCAGCAGCTCCACATGGGGCAGCTCCGTATGCTCCAGCAGCAGCTGCTCCACGTCGCCGCCCATGTCCCCGGTGATGAGCACGTCGAAGTCTCCGGAGGTGGCCAGCACGGACAGGCCCTCCTCGTTGGTCTCCCCCGCGCCCAGAGGTGCGAAGAGCCTCAGGCTCTCCCCCTCCAGAGTCACGGTCCGGTCCTCACCGATCTCATACAGCGCGATCTGCTTCTCCTCCGCCGCAGAGAGGATCGCCCCCTTCAGCGGGGACTCCTCAGCCGCCGCGGGAAAGGCAATGGCGTCCACCGGCACCCGCTCCAGCAGCTGAGGCACGCCATTGGCGTGGTCATCGTGGAAGTGGGTGATCACCAGCAGGTCCAGCTTCCGGCCGCCCATGCTCCGGATATAGTCGGCGGCGATGTCTCCAGCGTTATCCATGCTGTCGCCGCCGCAGTCCACCAGAGTCCAGCTGTCCCCGCAGCGCAGCAGGACGCTCTCCCCCTGGCCCACGTCCAGCACCGCCGCCGCCATGGCCCCGCTCCGGAAGGTGCTCACCGTCAGGGCCACGGCGGCGCACAGAGTTGCGGCGCAGACGGCAGCGGGTACCCTAAGCCGCTTCTTGCCCTTGATGAGGACCCCGGCCAGCAGAACGGCATACACCAGCGCCAGCCAGGCCCGGTAGTAGAAGGAGTCCATGGTCAGCGCAGCGAAGGGGACATTGGACAGCTTGGGGATGACCCAGTTCAGATACCGGGCCAGAGGCGCCGTCGCCGCCGCTGCCGCGGCACCGAGCGCGGGGCTGGCCATAGACAGGACACCTGTGAGCAGACCGCCGGTAAAGACCAGCCCCACCGCCCACAGGGTGAGCAGGTTCGCCAGCAGAGAGACGATGGACACCGAGCCGAAATACAGGGCCACCAGGGGCGTTGTGAACACCATGGCGCCCAGGGTGGCGGACAGGGTGGACACCACGAAGAACACCGCCCTGTCCAGCAGCCACATGGGGGTAAAGCGCCTCCGCTTTTTCGGCTGATAGCGGGAAAAGGCCCAGTTTTGAATGGCATCAGAGCAGCAGAAGATCCCCGCCACCGCCAGAAAGGACAGCTGAAGCCCCACATGGGCCGCGGCAAAGGGGTTCTGGATCAGAATGAGCAGCAGGGCAAAGCCCAGGGCCGTGGGGCCGTCTCGCTCTCGTTCGAACAGGGGCGCGATCTCCAGCATCAGGATCATCACCGACGCCCGCACCACCGAGGGAGTGCTGCCCGCCACCGTCATAAACAGCAGCACCAGAGGGATCAGCACCAGGGCGGTGCTCCGCCGCCCCCGGCCCAGCAACAGGGACAGGGCTCCCGCCAGAAAGGCCACATGCATCCCGGACACGGCCACGGTGTGGGACAGGCCGGTACGCTGAAGGGATGAGGTAAAGGGATCGGACAGACTGTCCCGGTTGCCGGTGACCAGAGCCTTTACCAGAGGGGACGCATCCCCGGAAAAGCTGCGGTCGATCCCCGCCTTCAGCCGCTGGGACAGTACGGCGGGCCGGCAGGAGACGGGGATCCGCTCCGGGCGGGCGATCTTCAGCTCACCATAGGCCACGCCCCGCAGGAAGATGCCTTTGGCGGTGAAGTAGGTGACCTCCGCCCCACTGAAGGTGCGCTCGGCCAGGGTGCAGTGGGCCACGGTCTCGATCTCGTCCCCGGGGCACAGCCCGCTGCCCTGCTCGTCTACGTAGAGCAGGGTGGGGACGGTCACCCGGTCCTCCGTCTCCACCTTCACGGGGACGGACCAGCCCCAGGCCGTCTCCTGCGGATAGTCGGTAACTGTGCCCGTCAGCCGCACGGTCTGGCCGTCCAGTGCCCGGGCCGGGGTATAAAACACCGCCGTATAGACGGCCATCCAGACCAGACCCGCGGCCAAGCCGCCGCAGATCATGGCCGCCCGCCTTCTCCCCTTGAGCAGCGCGCGCATGAGGAGCGAAAGCGGACACAGTACAGCCAGCGCCGCCGCGATCGGCAGCCACAGCCCCTCCGGCAGCCCGTACACCGCCCCGAACACCCCGGCGGCGAAGGAGAAGGAGACGATGGCAAGATAGCGCATGATCCTCCCCCTCCCCTATCTTTTCCTGGGAAATCAATATATTAGATTTTACCGCTTTTCCGGCTAAAAGGCAAGGATAACCGCCCGCGCTTGTGTTTTTTCCGGGAGCATGATAGAATACAGGGCATAGTATGCTCCCGCCCGGGGTGCCCCGGCGCGGATCGAGCCTGAAACCGAGGGATCTCCATGACTGATTATTTCCACTTGAACGCCGACCGCGACACCCTGCTGAACCTGTCCAGCCTGGGGCTGGCCCACCTGGGGGACAGCGTGTACGAGGTGATGGTGCGCTCCTGGCTGTGCCTGCACGGCAAGGCCCGGGCCGCCGACCTGCACAAAGCCACGGTAAAATATGTGGCCGCCCCGGCTCAGGCCCGGATGACGCAGGCCATCCTGCCCCTGCTGACAGAGGAGGAGCAGGACGTGTTCCGCCGGGGGCGGAACACCGCCCCCCACTCCGTCCCAAAAGCGGCCAGCCGGGAGGAGTATCAGACCGCCACCGCCCTTGAGGCGCTGTTCGGCTGGCTGTATCTCCAAGGGCGCACGGAGCGGCTGAATCAGCTGTTTTCCCTGATGATGGGAGAGGAGGGGACCTGATATGCCGCTGGACGCACTGTGCCTGTCCGGAGTGCTCCACGAGCTGCGCGGCGCCCTGACCGACGCCCGCATCGACAAGATCTACCAGCCCGGCCGGGACGAGGTGGTGCTGGGCCTGCGCTCTCCCCAGACAGGGAACGTAA
>CAKUHX010000174.1 GCA_934659475.1 uncultured Oscillospiraceae bacterium | reverse complement strand
GTTGGCCGCCACCTCCGTGATCTTCTTCATCTCATGGGCCTGTGCGATCTCGATGTCTGTTTTGATCTCCATTGTTGAGCAGCTCCTTTTTGTAAAAGTGCATAAAACCTATGATCGGATTATAGCGCGTGGTGTGAGAAAAATCCAATACAAGTGGTTTATATGGCGCATAACATGAGGTTATTATACACGATCACAGTCAAAATTGCGGCTTTTCGGCGAAAATCATACTTTTTTGGAAATATGCCACAGAAATTGCCGGAGAAAAGACGAAAAAATGGCGATGGTAGCCAGAGTTACCTTCTTGCGCTCTTCCTGAACCAGATAAGACATTGTTTTTTCCTCCTAAGATAAATGGTATTGCTTTATGATCACTTTTTAAGGCCGTAAGCCTCGGCGATCTTGCCGACGATAAAGGCGCCGATGGCGTCGTATGCCTCGTGGGCGCTGCCGCCCAGATGGGGGGAGACCAGAAAACCGCGCTGCCCGAACAGAGGGCTGCTCAGGCGGGCGTCGTCACCCAGACCGCCGCCGGCCAGCTCGCCGGACAGCACGTCCAGACCGAAGCCGGCGATCTTGCCGGACTTCAGGGCCTCCAGACCGGCGGCCTCGTCAATGATGCCGCCGCGGGCGCAGTTGATCACGATGGCGCCGTCCTTCATCTCCTGGAACTGCTTGGTGGAGATCATGCCCCGGGTCTCGGGGGTGATGGGGGTGTGGACGGTGATATAGTCGCTGCGGCGGATCAGCTCGTCCAGATCGGCCACCTGCTCAGTGCCCAGCTCGGTGCAGGACTCTTTGGTGATGTAGGGGTCATAGGCGATGGTGGTCATGCCGAAGGCCTGAGCCAGATGGCCCACCCGCTTGCCGATCTTGCCGTAGCCGATGATGCCCAGGGTGTGGCCCTTCAGCTCGTGGCCGGTGTACTTGTACTTGTTCCAGATGCCTTCCTTCTGGACCTCCTCGTTGGCCTCTACGGTCATGCGGGACAGATCCAGCATCTTGGAGATGGTCAGCTCGGCCACGGCGTTGGAGTTCAGGCCGGGGGCGTTCTGCACCCGGATGCCCAGCTTCTTGGCGTACTCCATGTCGATGTGGTTGGTGCCGGCGGAGCACACGCAGATCATCTTGGTGTGGATCGCCACGGCGTCCAGCATCTCCTTGTCCATCTTGGGGTCAACGCGCATGACCAGAACGTCATAGTTGGGGACCAGAGCCTTCAGCTCCTCTCGGGAGGGCAGGATCTTGACGTCTACCTCGACGCCGTACTCTTTCAGGCCCGACTCCACCAGGGGAGAGACGCGGTCGATAATAAGTGCCTTCAAAGTTAACAACTCCTTTTGGATCGGTGTTTGCTGTTTACCACTGTGCGGCGGGCAGGATCTTCAGCACATCGGCGATGCTGCCGCCGGCGTGGAAGGCTGCCATCACGCGCTTCTCCTTATCGTCAGCGGCCTTGACCTTCTCCAGCACGGCTTCGATCTTGTCGTGGGGGATAAAGCAGATGCCGTTGTCGTCAGCGATGCACAGGTCGCCGGGGCAGACCTGGATGCCGTTGATCAGAACGGGGCAGTTGATCTCGGCGGCCTGGATGCGGAACTTGCCGGTGATGGGGGTGACATGGCGGGACCAGACGGGGTAGCCCAGCGCGCGCATCTCCTCGATGTCGCGCACGCCGCCGTCACAGATGGTGGCGGCGATGCCGGTCTTTACGGCCACGTTAGAGGACATGCCGCCCTGGCAGGAGACCTCGCGGCCGTCGGCGTCGTAGACCACGATGTCGCCGGGCTGAGCCACGGCATAGGCGTCGCGGTCGGCCATGTGGCCCTTGTTCTTCTCCACAAAGCCCTGCGTGGGGGTCTTGCGCTCAAACAGATAACGCAGCGTGACCACGGGACCGATGGCGGTCTTTCCGGGAACGACGTGCGGAAGAACACCGTCTGCCTGACGGATTACGGCCAGCTGCTGTATGAGCGGTCGGTCCGGCTGATCGGCGAATTCGACTCTCTGCAGGGCATCGTGCGGGACATCAAAGAGGGCCACACCGGCAGCTTGAAGATCGGCGCCACCCCCATGCTCAGCAACATGTTTCTGGAGAAGATCCTTGTGGGCTTCAATAAGCAGTTCCCCGACATCCGCATCAGCGTGACCGAGCGGGGGAACAACCAGCTGCGCAAGATGCTGATGGAGGGCGATCTGGACCTGATGTTCGGCATCGATGATACCCCCCAGAACACGCTGGAAGAGCATCTTCTGTTCACCGACAAAATGGTGGTCTGTGTGCCAGAGGACAACCCCCTTGCAAAGAAGGAGCGGCTGAACATGGATCAGCTGCGGGACGCGGCCTTCAACTTCTACACACCGGCCTCCCGCCTGCACCGGATGACGATGGAACTGTGCCGCCGCAGCGGATACGAGCCGAACACCAACTTCTGCAGCTCTAACGTAGACAGCGTCATGCGCCTGACCGCCAAGGGCAGGGGCATCTGCTTCTTCCCCAGAAGCTACGCCGAGTTTGCCCGGGTGCCCGGGATCCATATCATCCCCCTGGACGAGGAGTTCCTGTGGCAGCCCTGTCTGGTGAAGAACACAGCGCTGTATCAGTCCGTGGCCTCCAAGCGGTTTGAGGAATATACCATCAGATTCTTTGAAGAGAACGGCTGCGATGTGTGACAGATGAAAGCCCGCCCCCCGGCGCTGTGCGCCGGGGGGCGGTTTTTGTGTCTGCGCCCGCGTCCAAAGCCCCTGCATCCAAAGCCCCCTTTAGCAAGGGGGGCTTACGGAGGCCCGGAGCCCCCTATAAGCCGAACCAGCCCCGCTGCGCAGTATCTTTTTGACCGCAACCATGCGGGCGGCCTGACATGGGGCGAGAAGTCCGTCGCATGGAACTCCGACGATGCCGAGCACCAGTTCAACGAAAACGGCAAGACCTATCACTATATCGCCATCGGCACGGTATGAGCGCAGGAAACGCCAATGTCATTCAGTTAAGAGAAACCTGTCATT
>CAKUHX010000173.1 GCA_934659475.1 uncultured Oscillospiraceae bacterium | reverse complement strand
GCCACCAGGTCGAAGCGGAACAGCCCCACGCTGCCCCAGTTCAGCCCGCCGATGATCAGCAGGGTCAGAGCGACCTTATCCATTACCATAAATAGCACCTCCAGTTATGGGCTCTGAGGGAAGTATGCCCAGTAGGTGAAGGGACTATACGCGCGCCGCTGGAAAAGAGAAGAACCTGGTGTCGCCGGCCGTGGGGAGTCCTTTCCGCAAAAAAGGCCGGCAGCTTTCGCTGCCGGCCTCTGAAGCCTGATTTTTGAACGGAGCCGTATCTTACAGCATGATGATGGCCACGATGGTGGACACGATCAGACCGGTGATCACAGGCAGGAAGTTCCGCCGCGTCAGCTCGTTGGGGTCCACATCGCACATGGCGGCTACGGGGATGACGGCCCAGGGGATGCAGGTGCCGCCGCCGACCCAGATGGCGCCCAGCTGACCCAGCATGGCAAGCAGAGCAATATCCAGACCGCAGGCAGTGCCGAAGGCCAGAGCCATGGAGCCGCACAGAGGCAGACCGGAGAAGCCGGAGCCGTCCAGACCGGTGATGGCGCCGATGACCATGCACATGATGGCCACGGGGATCTTGTTCATGGGCACCTGAGCGGACAGCCACCAGGCCCAGTCCATCAGAACGCCCTGCTCAAAGTCACCGGACAGGATGGAGCCGATGCCGGAGCCGCCGATGAAGAAGAAGCCGCCGATGAACAGCACGGGGGTGAAGATCTTCATACCGAACATAAAGCCGTCACGGGCAAAGTCGGTGAAGGTGTCCAGGGCGTTGAAGCGGTCCTTGATGAAGGCGCCCACCAGGGTGATGATGATGCCGGCGGTGTTGATGACGGCGGTGGCGTCGCCGCCAGTCAGGCCCTTGGTCATAACGATGGCAACAGCGATGATGAAGCCGACGATGGTGAAGACAGCCATGAACTTGGCCATGGGGTGGACCTCGGCCTCGGCCACCTCCTGAGACAGCAGCAACTCGCGCTCGGCGTCATAGCGCTCCTTGTTCTTCTTCAGGTCGCGGCTGAAGGAGACGAAGGAGTAAGCCAGAGCCACCAGACCGCCGATCAGCCACACGGGCCAGCCGCGGGACATCAGCTCAGTAGCGCTGGACAGGCCGGCGGTATCGGCAGTGATGCCGGGGGCGCCCTGGATGATGGGGTCCAGGGCGAACACAAAGCCGTGGCCGAACATATTCATGGCGACGGCGGCGCCGATGGCGGGCAGGCCGGCGCGGACAGCCAGAGGAGTCAGCAGGCCGCCGATCAGAGCGACAGCGGGGGAGGGCCAGATCAGGGCGGTGACCAGACCCATGGCGCAGCCCAGGATCAGGAACATCACCATGGGGGACTTGGACAGCTTGGCCAGAGGAGCGACCAGCACCCGGTCGGTGCCCATATCGCCCATCTGCTTGGCCATTGTGACCATGACAGAGATCGTAAGGATGGTGCTGAAGAATTCGCCGCCGGCAAACACCAGCGCGTTATAGCTGGCGCTGGCGCCGCCCAGCAGAGAGCCGGAGTTGACAACGCCGGCCAGGAATGTAAACACAGCGCAGGGGATGACGCAGTCCTTCCGGGCGATCATACACGCAAGGGTGACGATCACGCCGGCCAGGTAGACAAAATGTAATGCGGTCAATGTGATTTCCATTTGATTTCTTCCCTCCTGATCAGTTGATAAATGAATGGCAGGTACGCGGCTGCGGCTCCCCCCTTTTTGCGGTCAAATAGGATAAAGTTTGATGTAACGACACATTGATACGACCAGAATGCGTTTCCGCGTCCGGCAAGACCCTCCCGGTGAGATGCGGCCCAGCGGGAAGACAGGGGACTGTCTGCCACCATGATATGCGACAGAGACGGAAAATGATCGGGTCATTTGGCGGTCTTCGGAAAAGGACTTTGAATAAATTATGAATCATTTATGAACATTATACTGATTCGTTAAAATTAAATCAATCGACAATTAGGGACGAAAACGGAGAAAAAATGATACACAATGTCCACTGACGATGTGAAATTTCAACAAAAGCAAGCTAAAATAGTGGAAAAAACAAACTTAAAACTGACATTTTGACCAAATAAAAGAAAAAACCACGCTGAAACGCAAGAAATGATGCGATTTATTGCCGGCAGCCGATCCTGAAAACTTCCGGAGTAGGAAATTGTGCAATTAGGATATTATTCGCATAAAGAATCTGCAAAGAACAAGAAAAACAGCACAAAAAGCGGCCGGAAAATAACGCATTTTTTCCGCCATTTGTGAGAAGACCGAATTGTAAGGGCAAAACGGGCTGCCACCGACAGGGGAAAAAGCAAACACAGGGGACGGCCCTTCGGCCGTCCCCTGTGTAAGGTAAACACGATTATATTTCGCTGCTGCTCACCCGCAGGCGGTTCAGGGCACGGGCCAGATTGGCCTCGGCCATGCGGTACTCCCGAAGGCTGCGCTTTTGCAGCAGCTCCTCCCGGGCGCGCTCCTCTGCCAGCCGGGCGCGGTTGGCGTCGATGTCCTCCGGCCGCTCGGCGGAGTCCACCAGCATGAGCACAGTGTTGTCCTCCACCTTGATCATGCCGGAGGAGACGGCGGCGCGGTGCTCCTGTCCGTCCGGTGTGCGGAAGGTGAGTTTGCCCGGCACGATGGCGGAGATGATGTTGGCCCGGTGAGCCAAGATCCCCCGCTGTCCCTCCGGCGTGGGCACCACAAGGGACTCGCACTCCCCGCTGAAAAAGGGCCCCTCAGCCGCCAGAATGTCCAGCTGAAAGGTGCTCATTGCCCCTCCTCCTTTGCCCGGCGCACCACATCGTCTACGGTGCCGGCGTTGAAGAAGGCGGACTCGGGGCAGTCGTCCAAATCGCCGCCCAGAATGGCCTGGAAGCCCCGCAGGGTCTCGTGCAGGGGCACGAACACTCCGGGGATGCCGCTGAACTTTTCGGCCACATGCATAGGCTGGGACTTTATGAACGCCGTGGACTATATGTTTGCGGGGCTGGAAAAGCGCAAGCCCGATTGCTTCGCCGTGAAGCAG
>CAKUHX010000172.1 GCA_934659475.1 uncultured Oscillospiraceae bacterium | reverse complement strand
TCAAAGTTTCATGATCTTCTTCAGCTTGGCGAAAAGACTATTTCGACAAGCTGCAATGCTCCCCGGCGGATGGCTCCGCCGGGGGGCATTTTGCGTTTAGTTTGCCAGGGGCAGGGTGACGGTGGCCTTGAACAGGTCGCCGTCAGCGGTCAGCTGGAAGGTGCCCCCCTGCAGCTCGGTCAGGCTGCGGGCGATGGACAGCCCCAGACCGGAGCCTTCGGTGTTCCGGGACTCCTCCCCCCGGACAAAGCGCTCCATCAGCCGGTCGGCGGGGACGGTGATGGCCTCACGGCTCACATTTTTCACCGACAGGGCGGCTTGGCCCTTGCCCCGGGTCAGCTCCAGATAGACCCGGGTGCCCTCCATGGCGTATTTGGAGCAGTTGGACAGCAGGTTGTCGATGACCCGCCACAGGTGCCGCCCATCGGCGTACACCCAGGTCTCCCCCTCGGGCAGCAGCTTGACGATGGACAGGTGCCTGGCCTCCAGCTTCTCCTCCCATTCGCCCAGGGCCTGGTCGATGAGCTGCTCCATGCCGATCCTCTCCCGCTCTACGTTCAAAACGCCGGTGGACGCCTTGCTGGCCTCCACCAGGTCCTCTGTCAGCTTTTTCAGCCGCTGGGATTTGCGGTCCAGCACGTCGATATACTCCAACGCCTTGGGGTCGGTCTGGTCGGTGGCGCGCAGCAGGTTCACATAGTTGATGATGGAGGTCAGCGGGGTCTTCAGGTCGTGGGATACGTTGGTGATCAGCTCCGCCTTGAAGCGCTCGCTCTTCATCTTCTCGTCCACGGCGGCGGACAGGCCCATGGAGATGTTGTTCAGATCCTCTCCGTGCTCCCGCAGGTCGGGGGGCATTTTATGGGTGTCCACCCGGTTTTCCAGGTCCCCCTCCGCCATGGCGTGGGCACCGGTGCGCAGCCTGCGAAAGGAGATCGTCCACCAGCAGGCCAGAGCCAGAGCGCCGCCCTGCGCCAGGAACCACAGTAGGATGAAGCCGCCGTTATACCGCCCCACGTCGGTAAAGGCGATGAAGTTGAAGGCGGTATAGGCCAGGAAGAGCACGATGGCCTTCCAAGTGACGGGCAGGCTGAGCAGAGCGGTGCGGATACCGCCCAGCGCCCAGGCCAGCGCCCGCAGGATCAGGGTGCTGCGGACCAGCGTGTGGGTCTTGGCCCGCACGGCGGTGGTCTGCATCAGCAGGGCGGCGGTGAGAAAGATCGCGGTAATGGCGGCGGCCAGCCCCATGAGGCACAGGGTATACAGCCGGTCGCCGGGCCACAGGCTGTCGTAGTAGTACCAGGACACAAGGGGATCGCTGCACTTCGCGATCACGTATGCCAGCAGGGCGATGGCAGTACCGGCCAGCAGCAGCCACACCTCGGTATACACCCGGTCGGCCCATATGCCCGCCGGTCCCTCCGCCCCGGCCCGCCAGCCGGCGCACCACAGCGCCGCCGCCAGAGCGCACAGAGCGGCCAGGGCAAAGATGGCCGCCGCTCCGGCCCAGGTCATCCAGAAGGAGGAAGCATTGGCGCAGAAGCGCTGCAGCTGGGCGAACACGTCGGGCACTGGCGGCTGAGCCGCCACGCCGTACTCCAGAACATACAGGTCGCCGGACTGGAGCTCCGCGTCCTGATCCGCCGAGGCCTGAGCAGAGGAGCCCAGCTCCGCCCCGTTCATCCAGCCGTAGTACTTGGCGTAATAGCCGTAGCTGTCCAGCTCATGGGCGGTATACTCCCCGGGCGTAAAACTGGCGTAGTGGATCTGTGCCACGCAGGACACCAGAGTCTCCCCGTCAGGAAGATTGGAGGTCAACTCTTCCCCAGAAGCATCCATCAAGCGAAAACGGTAGCTGGTGGCAGAGGGATCGACTGCCGTCTCAAATTCCTGCAGGGCGCTCTCCAGCTGCTGGCGCTCCACATAGCTGATGCTGCTGCTCTCCAGGGCGATCTGGTCGGCCACAGAGGTGGCCACGCTGTTGCTCCACTTCTGGCACAGCCACTGAAAGGCGCCGTTTTCCTGCCAGTCGGTGCCGTCGGTGCCGGAGTAGGGCATGGCCAGCAGGGCCTTGCAGGCGAACAGGGCCGACAGGAACGCGCAGGTGGTCATCAGCGTCCAGATGGCCGCCTTGACCCAGGGGCTGCGCTGCAAGCTTCTCATGGTCAGCCCCCCTTCTCCATCTTATAGCCCAGCCCCCACACCACCTTCAGCCAGCGGGGGTCCGCGGGGTCGATCTCGATCTTCTCCCGCAGGTGGCGGATGTGGACGGCCACTGTGTTCTCCGAGCCGTAGGCCGGGTCGTTCCACACCTGCTCGTAGATCTGGGCGGAGGAGAACACCCGCCCGGGGTGGGTCATGAGCAGCTTGAGGATGTTGTACTCGATGGGAGTGAGGGACACGGGCTCGCCGTCTACGGTGACCAGCTTGGCGCTGTCGTCCATAGATACGGGGCCCACGGTGAGCAGGCCGGGGACCTTCTCCGCCCCGCCCAGAGAGGTATATCGCCGCAGCTGGCTCTTTACCCGGGCCATGACCTCCAGGGGGTTGAAGGGCTTTGTGATATAGTCATCCGCCCCGATGTTCAGCCCCAGGATCTTGTCGCTGTCCTCGCTCTTGGCCGTCAGCAGGATGATGGGAACATTGCTGTCCTCCCGCAGCTTGGCGGTGGCCCGGATGCCGTCCAGCTCCGGCATCATCACGTCCATCAGGATCAGATGCACCGGGTTTTCCTCCACGGCCCGCAGGGCCTCCTTCCCGTTGTAGGTCTTGATGGTCTTATAGCCCTCGCTGGTCAGATAGATGTCCAGCGCCGAGACGATGTCCCGGTCGTCGTCGCAGATCAGGATGGTATACATGCTGCGCCCCCTTATCACAGTCCGGCCCGTGCCGGCGCTTATCGTCCCTCTTAGAATAACACACACAGTTTAAGATGCAAGAAGTAAAATCTTAAGATGTGTTTAAGCATGGCCGGGAAACAGTGGAAACGTTTACGGCTTCTGAACGGATCATTATCTCAACCTAAACGGAACGGGCGGGTCCTTTAAC
>CAKUHX010000171.1 GCA_934659475.1 uncultured Oscillospiraceae bacterium | reverse complement strand
CCCTGCGACTGGGCCTGGGTCTCTGAGGGCTGCTCCGGCTCCTCCTCATGGTCGGTGAGGGCCAGGGAGATGACCTGGTCCCCCTCCTCCTTAAAGCGCATGACGATCACGCCCTGGGTGGCGCGGTTGGCGGTCTCCTTGATGGTGTCCACGGGGATGCGGATGAGGATGCCGCTCTGGGTGACCAGCAGCAGGTCCTCGCTGCCGTCCACCACCTTGACGCCCACGATCTTGCCCGTCTTTTCCGTGACCTGATAGTTCTTGATGCCCAGGCCGCCCCGGTTGGTGATCCGGTACTCCTCCACGGGGGTGCGCTTGCCGTAGCCCCGCTCGGTGATGGTCAGCACGCTCTTGCCCTCTCTGGCCCGGGCGGCGCCCACCACATAGTCCCCCTCCCGCAGCTTGATGCCCCGCACGCCCACGGCGGTGCGGCCCATGGGGCGGACATCGTTCTCGTCAAAGACCACGGCCATGCCGTCGTGGGTGGCGATGAGGATCTTCTGGCGGCCGTCGGTCTCCCGCACAGAGACCAGGGCGTCCCCCTCGTCCATATTCAGGGCGCGGATGCCGTTGTTGCGCAGGTTTTTCAGGGTGGACACGGGCAGGCGCTTCACCGTGCCCTGGCGGGTGACCATGGTGAGGTACAGCTCCTCCTCCGTATAGTCCCGGAAGTGGAGCATGGCCTGCACCCGTTCTCCCTGCTCGATCTGCAGGATGTTCACCAGGGCGGTGCCCTTGGCGGCCTTTCCGCTCTCCGGGATCTGATAGCCCTTCTTGCGGTAGACCTTGCCCGTATCGGTGAAGAAGAGGATATAGTCGTGGGTAGAGGCGGTGAACACGTCCACCACGGTATCCTCATCCCGGGTAGTGATGCCCTTGCGGCCCTGTCCGCCCTTGGACTGGGCCGCGTACTCGCTCACCGGGGTGCGCTTGATATAGCCCGCCTCGGTCAGGGTAAAGACGCACTGCTCCTCCTCGATCAGGTCCTCGATGTCCAGTTCGTCCTCCACCTCCTGGATCTCGGTCTTGCGGTCATCGCCGTACTTGTCGGCGATGGCGGCCAGCTCCTCCCGCAGGATCTGGCGCACCAGACCCTCGTCGGACAGCACCTTGTTGAACCAGGCGATCTTCTCCTCCAGCTCGTTATACTCGTTCTGCAGCTTCTCCCGGTCCAGCCCCTGCAGCGCCTTCAGGCGCATATCCAGAATGGCCTGGGCCTGAACGTCGTCCAGGCCGAAGCGGCTCATCAGGTTCTCCTTGGCGTTGTCATAGCTGCTGCGGATGATGTGGATGACCTCGTCGATGTTGTCCTGGGCGATCAGCAGGCCCTCCAGCAGGTGGGCGCGCTCCTGGGCCTTCTTCAGGTCGAAGCGGGTGCGGCGGACGATGATCTCCTCCTGGAACTTCAGATACTCGTCCAGGATGTGCCGCAGGGACAGGATCTTGGGCTGCTTCTGGTCGTCCACCAGAGCCAGCATGTTGATGGCGAAGGAGGACTGCAATTGGGTCTGGGCGAACAGGCGGTTGAGCACCACCTGGGGGTTGGCGTCTTTCTTCAGCTCGATGACCATGCGCATGCCGTTGCGGTCGGTCTCGTCCCGCAGGTCGGAGATGCCGTCCAGCCGCTTGTCCTTCACCTGCTCGGCGATGTTGCGGATCAGCTGGCGCTTGTTCACCTGATAGGGCAGCTCGGTGACGATGATGCGGGTACGGTCCTTGCCGAAGGTCTCAAAGTTGGTGCGGGCCCGGACGATGATCTTTCCCCGGCCGGTGGCGTAGGCCGCCCGGATGCCGCTGCGGCCCATGATGATGCCCTTTGTTGGGAAGTCGGGACCCTTCACGCTGTCCATCAGGTCGGCCAGGGTACACTCCGGGTCGTCCAGCACCTTGATGCAGGCGCCGATGACCTCCCGCAGGTTGTGGGGGGGGATGTTGGTGGCCATGCCCACGGCGATGCCGCTGGAGCCGTTCACCAGCAGATTGGGGAAGCGGCTGGGCAGCACCCGGGGCTCCTTCCGGCTCTCGTCGAAGTTGGGGTCCCAGTTCACCGTGTCCTTGTCGATGTCCCGCAGCATCTCGTTGGAGATCTTGGACAGGCGGGCCTCGGTGTAACGGTAGGCGGCGGCGGGGTCGCCGTCCACGGAGCCGAAGTTGCCGTGGCCGTCCACCAGGCAGTAGCGCATGGAGAAGTCCTGGGCCAGACGCACCATGGCATCGTACACAGAAGCGTCTCCGTGGGGGTGGTAGCGGCCCAGCACATCGCCCACGCAGGTGGCGGACTTCTTGAAGGGCTTGTCAGAGGTCAGGTTGTCCTCGTACATGGCGTACAGGATGCGCCGGTGCACGGGCTTCAGGCCGTCCCGCACGTCGGGCAGGGCCCGGCCCACGATGACGGACATGGCGTATTCGATGTAGGACTTTTCCATCTCCTCCACCAGGTGGGATTCGGTGATCACCTGGTCGGGAAAGCGGATGTCCTCCGGTTTGTAGTCGCGGTTGTGTCCCATTTGTATTCTCCTTTGTTCAGGGTAGGAGGGTCGACAGATCGCCCCTTGTCATTGCGAGCCAGTGCGCACACTGGCGTGGCAATCCGTCTTTTTCAAATCATTCCAGTTTGGATTCTTTGATTCGATCAACTTATTCTTCTTTTTCCTGCTCCAGGATTTAATTTCTTTCTCCCGGGCAATTGCTGCTTTCACACTGGGAGTTGTCTCAAAATATACCAGTTTATTGATCTTATATCGCGCCGTAAAGCTGCCTGGATCGGCATGGTTTTCATGTTCCCATAACCTTCGCTCCAAATTATTTGTGATTCCCGTATAAATAGCCACATTCGTTTGATTGGCCAGAATGTAAACGAAATACTCCATATACACCCTCCAAACAAAAAACGGGTCATCAGCCTATCATTGCAAGGCAATGATCGATATTTCTTCTGCAAACATCCGCCATCTTATGAGAGAAAACGGATTGCCGCGCCAGTGTGCGCACTGGCTCGCAATGACAAGACAGCGCTGACAGAAACCACAATAGAGTCATGGGGATACGGGGGTGACCCCCC
>CAKUHX010000170.1 GCA_934659475.1 uncultured Oscillospiraceae bacterium | reverse complement strand
GTCCAGATCCTGCAGCTTGTAAAGGCCGAAAGGCACCTTGTTCACCGCCATCTCCCGGCGGTAGTCGATGGTGTACACCCGGGGGTTGTGGGGCCAGGTGTAGTTTTTATATCGCATGGGCGTCAGCGTCATGCCATGACCTCCTTAAAACAGAGAAAATCCGTTGTCATACCGGCGGCTGTCCCGCTGAAAGGCCAGATCCACCGCCTGGGCGTCCAGCTGCCCGGCCATGGCCGGAACAGGGGAGAGGAGCTGCTCCGCCCGCTCTCCTCCTCCGCCCGGCTGTGCCGCCCCCGCATAGGACCGCGCAGTGCGCTCCCCCTGCTCCACCGCCCGCAGAATGGGCAGGGGCGCGTGCTCCTCCTCCCAAAGGGCAGGGGCGCCGCCCTCCTCGGTGACCCGCTCCGCCGCCGGGGGCAGGGTCACGCTCCGGCGCAGCACCTCTTCCGCCAGAAACTCCATCTCCGCCATCTGCTCCCCCGCCGGGGCCAACGCGTCCGGCATCGCCGCCGTCCCGCCCCTCCCCATTACCGGGGCGGCGGCGCCCTCCGCCGCCTTTACCGCCCGTGTCAAGACTTGGGCTTCATCCAGCAGCTGCTCCAGATAGTCCGTCATGTCCGCTCCCCCCGTTTCATGGCCCGGAACCGCTCCTCATCAAAGGCGGGATTGACCCATCCCTCGCTGTCGGTCACCGGCTGACCGCAGCTCGGACAGCTTTTGACCTCTGCCGCCGTCCGGCAGGCGGGACACAGCCTGTCCAGCTCCTCCTCCCGGTCCAGCAGCGTATTCACCAGACACCAGAGGTAGTCGCTGTCCTGCATCCGCCGCGCCCGATCCTCTGTGGGCAGAGCGCCGAACTGCTTCAGTACCCGCCAGCGCAGACGCTCTCCGGGGGCGGAGCGCAGTTTTTTTTTACGTTCTCCAGGTCTTCTTCATTTAAAGACAGCCCGGGATTCTCCTCCCGGTCAAACTGGCTCCACCGCCGGGCCAGGGCGGAGATCTCCTCCACCGTCAGTCCGGCCAGCACCTCCTGTCCGCTGTGGAACAGGGGCTTGCCCGGGGCCTTCTCCAGGGCCCGGGCAAGCAGGCAGGCGTTGGAACACAGGGCCCGCTCCCGCTCCTCCTCCGCCAGAAGAGAGGCCGCCCGCCGGGCCTGCATCACCTCAAGGGCGGACAGCAGCCGCAGGGACATGCCGTTTTCCAGTTCTATGCGGTCCCGCCGGGACAAAATGGAGCAGCCCACAGTCACACCCCCGTCTCAATGCGCTTGCCCGCCACCACGGTCACCTGCTCCAGCACCATGCTGCCCAGGGTGGCCGTCTCCTGGATGGCGCTCCACTGGCAGTGGGAGTAGATGATCTTCCGGTCGGGCTTGCAGATGACCAGAGAAAAGTCCTTCAGCTTGTAAAAGTCGATGCCGTCCCGGATGGCCGCGTCGGTGGCGTACAGCCGCTTCAGCTCCAAAACGTGCTTCACCTGGCCGGGCACCGTGGCCACCGGCTCCGCCTCGCCAAAGGCCTCGATGGCGGTGCTGCTCTTGGTGGCCCGGGTGGAGTAGCTCTGCACCACCGCCACCTTCACGCCGTCTACCTCAAGGTAGATGTCGCTGCTGGTGGGAAAACCCGCAATGCTCATTTGTTCCCCTCCTTATCCCAAACTCTCCCCGCAGGGAGGTCATACCGTGATGTGTGCCGTCAGCCAGATCTGGTTCAGCCCGTGGGCCGCGGTGAAGGAGAACTCCACCAGACACACGGTGGGATCGTCCGCCTTCTCCGTCACGGTCACATTGTCATAGGCCGTAATGATCTCCTGGCTGAGCTTGTTCTCCAGCTCCAGCACCACCTGGGCCCGGATGGCCCCCCGGCTCTGGGGGGTGTTCTTGGCCCGGCTGAACTTGCTGCGCAGGGCGGAGCGGATGGACGGGATCACGTCGTCCACCACCAGGATGGTGGTCAGCTCCCGCCAGGTGCGGTCGCTCACCTCCCCGGTCTTGGTGCGGGTGGTGATGCCCCGCACCACGCTCACCGTGCCGGACACGCTCTCCAAAGGGGTCACCCCGCCCCGCACCAGCAGGTCGATGTCGTTGTCGCTGTACTGCTGGCTCACGCCGTTCAGCCCCCGCAGCTCCTGTCCCCCAAGGGGGACGGCGGGGTCATCCATGGCGGCGATGGCCCCGCCCACGGCGGCGGCCAAGGGCACGCCAGAGTCGGCCTGGCCGCTGCTGCTCACCCCGCCGGGGCCTACCAGCACCACCCGCTGGTGGTTCAAGGCGGCCGCCCGGGCGGTCAGCTGGCTCACCGTCTCTCCCGCCGCGGCCCCCACCACGGCGATGCGCTCCCGCCGGGCGGCGGAGGCGCTGTCCACCGAGGTCTTCAGTTTGCTGTGCACCCCCGCGTCCCCGCTGTCGCACAGCATCACGCAGATGTTCTCCTCCTTCTCCAGCACGGCGAAGGCGGCCTCATACCCGGCGGCGGTGGCCGCCGCCGCGGCGATCACCCCGGCGGCCCCGTTCAGAAGGGCCAGGCGGATCAGCTCCGCCATCCTGCCGCCGGTGCCGAAGATGGTCAGCGCCTGCTCGTAGCTGGTGACCGTATAGGCGGTGTTGGCCGCAGCCTTGGTGTTCACCGCCGCCAGACCCACCAGCCGCCCGCCGCCCCCGCTGACCGCGGCGGAGGCGTCGTAAGAGGAATAGACCCCCGGGCGCTCATGTGTTGTCACGCTCATTTTTCTTCCCCCCGAATCTCAAAATCAAGGAAGGTCCCGCCGGGCTGGGCCACGGCATACAGATAGGCGTCGAACACCGCCTGGGCGCTGCGCTTGAGCAGCCGCCCGGCGGCATCACGCCCCGTCTCGCCGCAGGACACCTCCCGCAAGGTCAGGCCCGCCGGGCCGTCCCCGGCCAAGGCCTCCATCAGCTTGTCAAAGGCGGCTTGAAGCCCCGCCTCTCCCACAGAGGGCGGGGCATACAGGTCCAGGCCGAAGGTCAGTTCCGCCTTCCGGCCGTACAGCTCCTGCCACTGGCCGGACTCGGCGTCATACCGCTCCCCCAGATAGTCCTGAAAGCCGCTGGGCCCGGCGGAGCACCCCCGCAG
>CAKUHX010000169.1 GCA_934659475.1 uncultured Oscillospiraceae bacterium | reverse complement strand
ACATCGGGTGAGGAGGAGCGGCGAAATGAGCGAGCCTTCCCCGTGCCGGGGGAGGCGAGAGATATGCAGCCAGCGACGACGACGCGACGACGAGGGGCCATAAAGGCATTCATAGGAGGTTTCAACAATGAAAGTAAGACCGTCCGTGAAGCCCATGTGCGAGAAGTGCAAAGTCATCAAGCGCAAGGGCAAAGTCATGGTAATTTGCGAAAACCCCAAGCATAAGCAGAGACAAGGTTAATTGGAGGTGCTGTAATAAATGGCTCGTATTGCCGGTATTGACCTGCCGAGAGAGAAGCGAATTGAGATCGGCCTCACTTATATCTACGGCATTGGGCGCACCAGCGCCAACAAGATCCTGGCCGAGGCCGGGGTAAATCCTGATACCCGCGTGAAGGATCTGACCGAGGAAGAGGAAGCCAAGCTGCGTGAGATCATCGGCCACGAGTATATCGTGGAGGGCGATCTGCGCCGCAACGTGGCTATGGACATCAAGCGTCTGACTGAGATCGGCTGCTACCGCGGCATCCGTCACCGCAAGGGTCTGCCCGTCCGCGGCCAGCGGTCCAAGACCAATGCCCGCACCCGCAAGGGTCCCAAGCGCACCGTCGCCAACAAGAAGAAGTAAGGAGGGATAAGCAATGGCTGCTGCTAATACCAAGGGCAAGAAAGTTGTCCGCAAGCGCCGCGAGCGCAAGAACGTTGAGAAGGGCCAGGTGCATATCCGCTCCTCCTTCAACAACACCATGGTCACCGTCACCGACGCACAGGGCAACGCCCTGTCCTGGGCCTCCTCCGGCGGCCTGGGCTTCCGCGGCTCCCGTAAGTCCACCCCCTACGCTGCCCAGACCGCCGCTGAGACGGCTGCCAAGGCCGCTATGGAGTATGGCCTGAAGAGCGTGGAAGTGTTCGTGAAGGGCCCCGGTTCCGGCCGCGAGGCTGCTATCCGGGCGCTGCAGGCCGTGGGCCTGGAGGTCACCCTGATCAAGGACTGCACCCCCGTGCCCCACAACGGCTGCCGTCCCCCCAAGCGCCGCCGCGTTTGATCTGGAATAAGGAGGTTTTTGACACATGGCCAGAAATATGCAGCCCATCGCCAAGCGTTGCAAGGCACTGAACCTGTCTCCCGCCGCTATGGGCTATGCCAAGAAAGATACCAACCGCAACCCCAAGGGTCAGATGCGCAAGAAGCAGTCCGAGTACGCCATGCAGCTGACCGAGAAGCAGAAGGTCAAGTTCGTCTACGGCATCCTGGAGAAGCAGTTCCGTATGTACTACGAGAAGGCTTCCCGTATGCAGGGCAAGGCCGGTGAGAACCTGCTGACCCTGTGCGAGCGCCGTCTGGACAACGTGGTGTACCGTTTGGGCTTCGCCATGACCCGCCGTGAGGCCCGTCAGCTGACCACCCACGGCCACTTCACCGTGAACGGCCAGCGGGTGGACGTGCCCTCCTTCCTGGTGAAGGAAGGCGACGTGATCGAGGTGCGGGAGAAGAGCCGTTCCTCCGTCAAGTTCAAGCGCCTGCTGGGCGAGGACGCCATCCAGGTCAACGTGCCCAAGTGGCTGGACCGGGACAAGAATACCCTTCAGGGCAAGGTGGTCGCCATGCCGCAGCGTGACGACATCGACTTCCCCGTGGAAGAGCACCTCATCGTCGAGCTGTACTCTAAGTAAGCTTTTCCGACTTCTGCCGCCGCCGCGTATCCGGCGGCGGCGGGAGCCGACAACAGACTTAGAACACCCTCAAAGATATTTGGTGAGCTGAGCAAGGCGGCGGCATGCCGCCGTCGAAAGAAGGAGGGTATCCAAGTATATGGTAGAAATCGAAAAGCCCCGCATCGAATGCACCGAGAACCCCGGCGACGCGTCCTACGGCAAGTATGTAGTAGAGCCTCTTGAGCGCGGCTACGGCACTACCTTGGGCAACTCCCTGCGCCGGATCCTGCTGTCCTCTCTGCCTGGCACCGCGGTGACCTCCATCAAGATCGCCGGCGTCCAGCATGAGTTTTCCACCATCCCCGGCGTGAAGGAGGACGTGACCGAGATCGTCCTGAACGTCAAGACTATCATCGCCAAGCTGCACAGCGAGGGCGTAAAGACCGTACACATCGAGGCCGTTGGCCCCTGTGAGGTCACCGCCGGCGACATCAAGGCCGACGGCGAGGTGGAGATCCTCAATCCCGAGCAGCATCTGGCCACTCTGGATGCGGACGCGGTGCTGAACATGGAGCTGACCCTGTCCCACGGCCGCGGCTATGTGCCCGCGGATAAGAACAAGGCCGGCCAGACCATCATCGGGGTCATCCCCGTGGACTCCATCTACTCCCCCGTGCGCAAGGTCAACTACACCGTGGAGAACACCCGCGTGGGCGACGCCACGGACTACGACAAGCTGACCCTAGAAGTCTGGACCAACGGGACCATCGATGCCCGGGACGCCGTGTCCCTGGGCGCGCGGATCCTGTGCGACCACTTCACCCTGTTTACCGACCTGTCCGAGACCATGGGCAACCGGTCCACGGTGGTGGAGAAGCCCGAGACCGGGCGTGACCGGGTGATGGAGATGACCATCGATGACATGGATCTGTCCGTGCGTTCCTATAACTGTCTGAAGCGGGCCAACATCAACACGGTGGAGGACCTGATCTCCAAGACGGAAGAGGAAATGATGAAGGTCCGCAACCTGGGGCGCAAATCCCTGGAAGAGGTCATCGGCAAGCTGGCCCTCATGGGCCTGTCCCTGGCCAGCGAGGAAAATTAAGCGCCCGAGCCGTCGTGAGCAGCGCGGATGGACCGAAGCGAGGGCGAGGGAGGGCGGCCATAGGCCGCCGACACCAGCCTGAGTCGAAGGGAAGCCGCGCGTCGCGAACAGGCGAGGCGTGATAGCCCTAAGCGTCCGAGGCCGTGAGCAGGGAAGATAACGACAGAGCGAATGGGAACAAACCAAGAAGGGCTGAAAGCCCGGATGTTTGTTCCCGAAGTCGGTGGAGTTATCGACCCGGCTGCGAGCGTGCTGAGGCGTGATAGTGCCGTCCGAGCCGTCGTAATCGACCGCTCAGACCCAACATCGGGGGCCGCAGAGAGGGTATGTAACGTTCCTCCT
>CAKUHX010000168.1 GCA_934659475.1 uncultured Oscillospiraceae bacterium | reverse complement strand
CCGATGCCCCGGGGCGGGTTGTTGATGATCCGGGTCAGGCGCAGGTCGTCCTCCGGGTTGTTCAGCACCGCCAGATAGGCCACCATGTCCTTCACCTCCGCCCGCTCGAAGTAGCGGGTGCCGCCGATGATGCGGTAGGGGATGCCGCTGCGCTTGCAGGCATTCTCCATCTGGTTGGACTGGGCGTTCATGCGGTAGAGGATGGCGTGGTCCTTGAAGTGCCGCCCCTTGGACACCCCGTCCAGGATCTGGTTGGCCACATACTGGGCCTCGTCATTCTCGTTCATGGCGGTGTACAGGGTCACCTTGTCCCCCACTCCAGCCTTGGTCCAAAGTTCCTTGCCCTTCCGGCCCTGGTTGTTGCGAATCACGGCGTTGGATGCCTCCAGAATGGACTTGGTGGAGCGGTAGTTCTCCTCCAGGCGGATGGTGCGGCAGGCGGGGTACTGCTTTTCAAAGGAGAGGATATTCTCGATGGTGGCCCCGCGGAAGCGGTAGATGGACTGGTCGTCGTCGCCCACCACGCAGAAGTTCTCGTATCCCCCCGCTAGGGTGGAGGCTAACAGGTACTGTAAATTATTGGTGTCCTGATACTCGTCGATGAGCACATAGCGGAACTTCCGCTGGTAATAGGTGCGCACATCCTCGAACTGCTGGAGTAGACGCACGGTGTGCAGGATGATGTCGTCAAAGTCCAGGGCGCTGGCCTCCCACAGGCGCCTTTGTGGGGGACGGCTGCGCCATTTCCCAGGCCTCCGCCGACATCATGCTGGGCATGGTCATCGGCAAGCAGAAGGACGAGGCCCTGAAGCTGGGAGACATCTTCCTGCGGATGATCCAGGGGGAGGCCAGCGAGGAGGAGATCGACCAGCTGGAGGAGGCAGGCGCCCTGCGGGACGTGGCCCATATGCCTGCCCGGGTGAAATGCGCCGTGCTGGGCTGGCGGACTCTGAAGGAGGCCCTGAACGGGGAGCAAAAGTAGATCAAAAAGCAAATGGCTTCAGGATCCTACGCCTGAAGCCATTTTTTATATCCCAATTTCATTTCGTGTTCCTTTGCAGGAGAAATACCAGTGTTCCCCGCCCCCTGCGGGGGCGGGGAACACAAAAAAGAATTGGGAGTTTTTTATTTTGCCGGGGGCAGCATATCACCCGGTAGGTCCGTCTGAAACTCTGTCATATTCCCCCAGTAGCGCTTGGGCATGTGGGTCTGTCGGCCCTTCGGATCATAGCGCCCCTCGATGGCGATGGTATTGTAGAAGGCCCGCCACATCTCCCGAAAGGCCCGCTCCTGGCCGCTGGGCGGGCTCAGGTGAAAGTCGTCCACGGGCAGGATGGCCCAGCGGCCGGGCTGGGCAAACAGGGCCTCCCGGTGGGTGCGGTCGTAGAGGACGAAGCGTTCAGTGGACAGCCGTCCGCAGAA
Source organism: uncultured Oscillospiraceae bacterium (assembly GCA_934659475.1). Classification (GTDB taxonomy): domain Bacteria; phylum Bacillota; class Clostridia; order Oscillospirales; family Oscillospiraceae; genus Lawsonibacter. The sequence goes on along the minus strand of CAKUHX010000168.1, from coordinate 1,717 downwards.
GTGGGGCCGCAGCAGGGGCAGCACCCGGTTCTTGGGGGTGATCTCCCCGGCCAGTACACCCCCGGCGTCGGAAAAGCGGACGAAGCCGGTGAGAAGATGGGCCTCGCTGTTCAGATGCTGCACCGCCCGGCGCACCCGGTCCACCGTGGGATCGGCCAGATCTTTGGTCACAGAGGGGCCCCGTTCGTAGCCCAGCTGAATGAAGCGCCACAGCCACAGCTCCTTGTCCTCCATACAGGTGAGAAAGCCCCGGGAGACCATATTCTGCCCCGGGCCGCCGAACTTCTCTTTGAAGGAGCGGAACACCCGCTTGGCGTGACTTTGGTGGGTGACCACGGTGCGCTCCGGGTACAGGGAGCACAGGGGACAGCCCTCCGGGCGGAAGTCCGCCGGGGCCTCCCGGTTCACATAAGCCTCATATACACAGGTGAGGAACCCGGCAAAGCTGCCATCGTAGCGGTAGGAGACCTCGGTCCAGTCCATAAGCACCTCCTAACCCGCGGAGCGGGGCGGGTCGAACAGAGACAGCTGCTGGCCGGACAGGGGGGCATCTGTCGGCCCCTCCAAGGCCAGCAGGTGGCGGAGCAGGCCGTCCTCCCGCACCCGCAGACCCACCATGGGCCGGCCGGAGCAGGTGAGGAAATACTGGGCCCGCTTCAGCACTACCCCCAGGCGCTTCAGCCCCTCGAAGGTCAGGGGGCCCACCCGCCGGGCGGTGAGGATCCGGTGGGCGCTGGTGACGCCGATCCCCGGCACCCGCAGCAGGGCCTCGTAGTCCGCCCGGTTCACCTCCACCGGGAAGAACTCCAGATGCCGCAGGGCCCAGCAGCACTTGGGATCCAGCCGGGGATCCAGGTCGGGCTGCGCCTCATCCAGGATCTCCTCCGCCCGAAAGCCGTAAAACCGCAGCAGCCAGTCCGCCTGATACAGGCGGTGCTCTCGCCGGAGGGGCGGAAGGAAGCCCTCCGGTGCGGGCAGCAGGGGGCTGTGGGACACGGGCATATAGGCGGAATAGAACACCCGCTTCAGCTGATACTTGTCGTAAAGGGACTGGGTGAGGGTGAGGATGTGCCGGTCGCTCTCCGGGGTGGCTCCTACGATCATCTGGGTGGACTGCCCCGCCGGGGCGAAGCGGGGAGCCCGGCGGGACAGGCGAAGCTCCTGCCGGGAGACGGTGATGCCGTCCCGGATCTGGGCCATAGGGGCCAGAATGGCCTGTTTGCCCTTGTCTGGGGCCAGCAGGGCCAGGCTGCGCTGGCTGGGCAGCTCGATGTTCACGGACAGGCGGTCGGCCAACAGGCCCAGCTGCCGGGTGAGCAGGGGGGCCGCCCCGGGAATGGCTTTGGCGTGGATGTAGCCGCCGAAGCGGTACTTCTCCCGCAGCAGCCGCAGGGCGGCGACCATCCGCTCGGTGGTGTAGTCGGGGCTGATAAGGACGGAGGAGGAAAGAAATAGCCCCTCGATGTAGTTCCGGCGGTAGAAGCCCATGGTCAGCTCGCACAGCTCCTCCGGGGTAAAGGCTGCCCGGGGCAGGTCGTTGGAGCGGCGGTTGACGCAGTATTGGCAGTCGTATACGCAAACATTGGTCATCAGCACCTTCAGCAGAGAGATGCACCGCCCGTCGGCGGAGAAGGAGTGGCAGCAGCCGGGGGCGGTGGTGCTGCCGATGGTGCCCGGCCGCCCGGGGCGGTCCATGCCGCTGGCGGTGCAGGCGGCG
>CAKUHX010000167.1 GCA_934659475.1 uncultured Oscillospiraceae bacterium | reverse complement strand
CCGCGGCGGTCTGCGGCGGAGGGAGCGCTTTTCTATTCAACCGAATGCTCTTATCAGCAGGGCAAAGATCTGGGGGAACACCACCACGGCCCCCAGCAGGCGGCAGATTTGCAGCACCACCAGGTTGGTACTGTTTGGCACGCCCAGGTCGGCGGCGATCAGGGCCATCTCCGTGGCCCCCGCGGGGGAAAGGCTGAGCATGGATCCCCGCAGGTCCATGCGGAACACACGGGAGATCACGCAGCCCATGACCACGCAGCACAGCACATAGCCAAGGCACAGGGCCACAGCGGGTACGATCATCTGCCCCACCTGCAGGATCTGCTCCTTTTTGATGCCCGCACCGATGCAGCAGCCGGACACCACCTGGGCCAGCCGCCGCACCCACAGGGGCATGGGCGGGGTGTCGGCCAGCAGCTTCATCACGATCACCACGATCAGGGAAAAGCTCAGAGTGCCCGCGGGCATCCCGGACAGCTTGCCCACGATGCCCCCCGCCAAAGCAACGCCGCAGGTGGGCAGAAATTTGATCAGGCGGGCCTGGCTCTTTTTCTTCCCCCTGATGGGGGCGGACTGCTCCGGCGCGGGCGGATCCATCCCCATCATACGGCTGGCCAGCAGGATGATGGAGGGCAGACAGCCCATGCCGAACACCATGCGCACAAACTGCATCACCGCCACCATAGAGGCATCCGCCCCCATGTCCATAGCGATCAGCGGCATGTCTGTCATGCCCCCGGGGGCAGCGCAGAGCAGGCTGGTGAGCAGATCAAGGTCGGTAATGCGGAAGAAGAAAAAGCCCATGGCCAGATCCAGGATCAGCAGCACCACGAACACGATGGCGATGGGACGGGTGAGGAAATAGCCGAACAGGTCGCCCTTGGCCAGGATCTGGGCGCGGCGGAAGTTGGCCTCCAGGGTGTTGCTCAGCACCATGCCCAGGACCAGGGCGGCGGTGGAGAAGCCGAACTTCAGCATGAAGTAGCCGATGATGCCGAACAGCAGCATGATGTAAACGTCGTTGATGCTGTTGGCGATGGCGAAGATAGAGATGGTGGAGATGCCGATGACGATGGGCACCAGCACGTTGTTGGGCACCATGCTGACCTTAGCGAACTGCCGCAGCAGCAGGAAGCCGAACACACCCATCAGGATGTTGGAGAACAGGAAGCCCATGAAGATAGAGTAGGTGGTGTCGGCATAGGTGGTGAACAGGGAGTTGCCGGGCACCAGGCCGTGGATCATCAGGCCGCCCAGCATGATGGCGGTGCAGGAGCTGCCGGGGATGCCCAGGGTGAACAGGGGGATCATAGCGCCGCCGCAGGCCGCGTTGTTGGCGGACTCGGAGGCCGCGATGCCCTCCAGAGAGCCCTTGCCGAACTCCTCGGGGTGCTTGGACAGGTTCTTGGTCAGGCCGTAGTTCATCCAGGAGGCGATGCTGGCGCCGGCGGCGGGAACGAAGCCGATCAGAGCGCCCAGCACGGAGGAGCGGGCCCAGGTGGGGATCAGCTTCTCCAGATCGGAGGCGTGAGGCAGGCGGCGGCCGGACAGCTCAGCAGTCAGCGAGGAGTTCTGGCCCTTGGCGATGCCCTCTACCAGCACCAGCATCTGGGCCACAGCGAACAGGCCCACCAGCACGTTGGTGTAGTCGATACCGTCCTCCAGGTACATGATGCCCATGGTGAAGCGGGGATAGCCGGTGATGGAGTCCAGGCCGATGCAGCCCATCAGCAGACCGAAGCAGCCGGAGATCAGGCCCTTGGCCATGTTCTCGCCGGACAGGCTGCCGATCATGACCACGCCGAACATAGCCAGGACGAAGTACTCCAAAGCGGAGAACTTCAGAGACAGCTGGCCCAGAGGGGCGGAGAAGCAGATCAGGGCGATGGCGCCTACGAGGCCGCCCAGAACGGAGGACAGGGTGGCCAGACCCACGGCCTCGGTGCCGCGGCCCATCTTGGTCAGGGCATAGCCGTCAATGGCGGTGGCGGCGCTGGCGGCGGTGCCGGGGGTGTGGCACAGGGTGGCGGTGATGGAGCCGCCGTACACGCCGGCAGTGTACAGGGCCACCATGATGATCAGAGCGGCAGAGTCGCTCATTCTGTAAGTAATGGGGATCAGCAGGGCAACACCGGTGGAGGGGCCCATGCCGGGCAGGATGCCGATAACGATACCTACTACAACGCCAACGAGCAGAGCAAACAGACACTCCGGCTGCAGCAGGATCTGCATTCCTCCTAAAATATGATTGAGCATAGATCAAATTCCTTTCTGTAGCTGAGCTCAGAAGGTCCAGCGGAAGTACTTGCCGAAGATGCCGATGCGGTAGATGGGCACCTTCATGATGATGACGAAGCCCACATAGCACAGGAGGGTGAAGATAACGGAGATCAGCAGGCACTTCTTCCAGCTGCCGCTCTTCAGATAGTACAGGACGCCGAAGATGAAAATGGGCGTGGCAACAAAGAAGCCCAGGAAACGGAAGCCCGCGATATAGGCCACCATGAACAGGTAAACGATCACGGGCATCTTGATCTGCTCAAGGGTAATGGGACACTTGGGGGTGTTGGGATCGGCGCTCTTCTTCAGGCCGGTCCAAATCAGGGTCGCACTGAGGATGCCGATAATGATGGCCAGTCCCTTGGGGTACAGAGCCGCCCCAGAGGGGTAACCGCTGGCCGTCGCAAAGATCGCGGCGCTGGCCACGATCAAAAGCACGCCAAGAATGACGTCGCTGTCGATTTTCGATTTCATAGGACACTTCCCAACATTACTTTGTATGAGTTCGGCTGAACGGGATCTGTGCGCGGCGCGTGCAGATCCCGTCCAGCCGCTGTGTTGATCAGATCAGGCGGGAGATCAGCCCTCGATCCCCCAGATATTCAGACGGTTCGTCAGCTGGCTGTTCAGCAGGTCATAGAAGTCCTGGCCGGTGGTGATGTGGCTCTGAACGCCCAGGGCGGCCAGCTGCTCCTGGTGCTCGGGACGCTCCATGGCCTCGACCATGGCGTTGGTCAGGATCTCAACGATCTCGGGATCGGTGCCCTTGGGGCAGCAGTAGCCCCGGGCGGAGTAAGCGGAGATGGCGCTGTCATAGCCCAGCTCATAGATGGTGGGAACGTCGGGCAGGAAGGAGGAACGCTCGGAGTTGAAGACGACGGTGGCCTTCATGGTGCCCTCCTGAAGAT
>CAKUHX010000166.1 GCA_934659475.1 uncultured Oscillospiraceae bacterium | reverse complement strand
ACAGCAGGTGGAAGGCGATGACCAGTCCGGAGAACACGATGGAGACCGTGGAGCACAGCTTGATCAGGATGTTCAGAGAGGGGCCGGAGGTGTCCTTGAAGGGGTCGCCCACGGTGTCGCCCACCACAGCGGCCTTGTGCTGCTCAGAGCCCTTGCCGCCGTGGTTGCCACGCTCGATATACTTCTTGGCGTTGTCCCAGGCACCGCCGGCGTTGGACATGAACACGGCCATGGCAAAGCCGGTGACGGACACGCCGCCCAGCAGTCCCACCACGCCGGTGGGACCCAGGATCAGGCCGGTGGCAATGGGCACGATGATGGCCAGCAGAGCGGGGGCCACCATCTCGTGCAGGGCGCCCTTGGTGCACAGGTCCACACAGGCGGAGTAATCGGGCTCAGCCTTATACTCCATGATGCCGGCGATCTCCTTGAACTGCCGGCGCACCTCGACCACGATGGACTGGGCGGCAGTCTGCACGGCGCTCATGGTGAAGGCGGAGAACACGAAAGTCAGCATGGCGCCGATGAACAGGCCGACCAGAACGGTGGGGCTGGTCAGGGTGAAGTTCAGCAGTTCGGGGGTCTTTTCCTGAACGATGTTGACATAGGACACCAGCAGGGCCAGAGCGGTGAGGGAGGCGGAGCCGATGGCGAAGCCCTTGCCGGTGGCGGCGGTGGTGTTGCCCAGGGAGTCCAGGGCGTCAGTGCGGTCTCGGACCTCCTCGGGCAGGCCGGACATCTCGGCGATGCCGCCGGCGTTGTCGGCCACGGGGCCATAGGCGTCAGTGGCCAGAGTGATGCCCAGGGTGGACAGCATGCCCACACCGGCGATGCCGATGCCGTACAGGCCGCGGTTGAAGGCGGCGGTGAAGTGGCCGGCCTCATCCACGATGGCGGCGGAGCCGCCGGCGGCGAAGTAGGAGATCAGCACGGCGGCGCCCACGATGAGAATGGAGGCGGCGGTGGAGCGCAGACCCAGGGAGATGCCGCCGATGATGATGGTGGCGGAGCCGGTCTCGGAGGCGGCGGCCAGCTGCTGGGTGGGCTTGTAGTTGTCAGAGGTGTAGTACTCGGTGAAGTAGCCGATGGCGCAGCCGCCGATCAGGCCGCACAGAATGGCGATATATACGCCCCAGCAGTTGTTGTCCCGGCCCAGGATCACATAGCACAGGGGGATCGTGACCAGAGCGGACAGTACGGCGGCGGTGTAGGTCCCGGTGCGCAGGGAGCGCAGCAGATCCAGCTGGGAAGCCCCCTCTTTGGTGCGCACCAGGAAGGAGCCGATGAGGGAGCACACGATGCCGGCCACGGCCAGAGACAGGGGCAGCAGCATGCCGGCCCAGCCGTAGCCCGCGGCGGCGGCCAGGGCGAAGGTGGCCAGGATGGAGCCTACATAGGACTCATACAGGTCGGCGCCCATGCCGGCCACGTCGCCTACGTTATCGCCTACGTTGTCAGCGATGGTGGCGGGATTGCGGGGGTCGTCCTCGGGGATACCGGCCTCGACCTTGCCCACCAGGTCGGCGCCCACATCGGCGGCCTTGGTGTAGATGCCGCCGCCCACACGGGCGAACAGCGCCATGAAGGAGGCGCCCATGCCGTTCATGACCATGACGTTGGCGATCTGCACGGCGTCCATCCTGCCGATATACTTTAGGCCCAAAAACCACAGGGTGATGTCCAGCATGCCCAGGCCGACCACGGTGAAACCCATGACGGAGCCGGAGGAGAAGGCCACCTTCAGGCCGTGGTTCAGGCTCTCATGGGCGGCGTTGGCGGTGCGGGCGTTGGCGTTGGTGGCGATCTTCATGCCGATGAAGCCGGCCAGCATGGAGAACACGCCGCCGGTGACAAAGGCGAAGGGGGTGATCCGGGACAGCATGGTGCCGCCGGACAGGAAGGCAATGGCCAGCAGAAGGATGAACACGACCACAAAGACCTTGCCTACGGTGGTATACTGGCGCTTCAGGTAGGCGTTGGCGCCGGAACGGATGGCAGCGGCGATCTTGACCATCTTTTCGTCGCCCTCAGAGGCACGCATCACCTTGCCGCGCTGCACCCAGGCGAAGCTTAGCGCGATCAGTGCGCCGATAAGGCCGATCCAAAACAAATTTTCCAAAACAGAGCACTCCTTTTTCACCTTCAAACGAAGTGGGGCTTTCGCTTATGCGAAAGCCCCACACGTTTAGGCGTGGATTATGTTATGATTTTAACACATAAGCCGCAGATTGCAAGTTAAAAAAGAGTTACAGGCGAAAAATTGTGCAAACCGCAAAAGTTATAGGTGGTCAGTTGGTCGAAAATGAATGAAATTAACCGGAAAATTTCAGGTCCGGCGCCAGGCCCCCCGGCTGAACAGCACCAGAACGGGCATGATCTCCAGTCTGCCGATGACCATACAGGCGGAAAGCACCCCTTTTGAAAGGGCAGACAGGGTGGAAAAGTTCCCGGCGGGCCCCACCAGATCAAGTCCGGGACCCACATTGCTGACGCAGGTCAGGGCGGAAGTGAAGGATACGGAGAAGGAGACATCGTCCAGCGAGACCACCAGCGCACCGGCCAGGATGATGGCCAGGTAGCACCCGATGAAGGTCAGGGTGGAGCGCAGGGTGTCTTCGTCCACGGCCCGGCCCTCCAGCCGCACGGTCTCCACCAGGTTGGGGTGGATGATGCGGTGCAGCTCCCGCCTTGTACAGCGCAGCAGCAGCAGGATACGGGAGCATTTCATGCCGCCGCCGGTGGAGCCGGCGCAGGCCCCGCAGAACATGAGCAGGATCAGCACCAGCTGGGAGAAGTGGGGCCAGAACAGCCAGTCGGTGGTGGCAAAGCCGGTGGTGGAGATGATGGAGGTCACCTGGAAAAAGGCGTACCGCAGGGCCTGGGGCAGGCTGGGGTACAGCCCGCGGATGTTCCACGCGATCAGAAGGGTGGCCCCGGCCACTACCAGCAGGAAGAAGCGCAGTTCGTCGCTCTTCAGGGCATCCCTCCACCGGCGGGTGAGCACCAGGAAGTACAGGGCAAAGTTCACCGAGAACAGCAGTACAAAGACCGAGATGATCAGATCCACGGTCACGCTGCCATAGGCCCCTACGCTGGCGTTGCGGTTGGAAAAGCCGCCGGTGCCCGCGGAGGAGAAGGTGTGGATCATGGCGTCGTATATGGGCATCCCTGCCAGCTTCAGGCAGATCAGCTCTGCCAGGGACAAGCCGCCATAAATGCTGTAAAGG
>CAKUHX010000165.1 GCA_934659475.1 uncultured Oscillospiraceae bacterium | reverse complement strand
CCCCAGCGCTCCCTGGAGATCATGATGCTGCTGGAGCGCATCAACGCGCTGGGCACCACCGTGGTGGTGGTGACCCACGAGAAGAATCTGGTCAACCGCTTCGGCAAGCGGGTCGTGGCCATCGAAAACGGACGCGTCATCAGCGACGAGACAGGCGGGTATTATAATGGCGAAAAAATTTGACGCCGGCTACTATTTCAGCGAGGGGTTCCACTCCGTGTTCACCCACGGGTTCATGTCCTTCGCGGCTGTGTGCATGATCGTGGCCTGCCTGCTCATCATGGGCTCCTTCACTCTTCTGGCGGTGAATCTGAACCGGATGCTGGGCAGCTTCGAGGCTGAAAACGAATTTCTGGCCTACATAGACGAGAACTATACCACCGAGCAGGCTCAGGCCCTCCAGCCCCAGATCGAGGGGGTGCCCAATGTGAAGCAGGTCACCTTCGTCTCCCGGGAGGAGGCGCTGGAGGAGTATAAGGCCGGCCGGGCGGACAACTCTCTGCTGGAGCGCCTGCCTGCCACCGCCCTGCGGGACCGCTACCGCATCCATGTGGACGACCTGCAGCAGATGTCCGCCACGGCGGAGGCGGTGAAGGCCATCACCGGAGTGGCCGCCGTGCGGGCTGCCGTGGACATCGCCAACGGCTTCGTCATGGCCCGGAACATCGCCACCGGCGTAGCCGTGGTGCTGGTGGGCATTCTGCTGGTGGTGTCCCTGTTCATCATCTCCAACACCATCCGGCTGGCTACATTCTACCGCCGGGAGGAGATCGCCATCATGAAGATGTGCGGCGCTACCGACGCCTTTATCCGCTGGCCCTTCGTGGTAGAGGGCATGATCCTGGGCCTGGCGGGGGCCATGCTGGCCTTCTTTGCCCAGTGGGGGGTCTATGAGCTGGCGGTGAAGCTCATCGTCCAGAACAACGGCCTGTCCCCCCTGGTGATGCTGCCCTACGGTGAGATGGCCAAGAATATTCTGGCCGCCTTCGGTGTGACGGGCTTTGTGATCGGCGTGGGCGGCTCCCTGATGGCCATCCGCAAATTCCTGCAGGTATGAGGTGACTGTATGAAGCGTAAAAAGATGCAGCGGATCGTGATCTCCGCTCTGGCCCTGGTGATGGTGCTGCTGATGCTGCTGCCCATGGTGGCGGACATTTTCCTGTACTGAGGGCCGACCCATGAAAAAAGACAGACGTTTTCTGCGCCGGCTGCTGCCTGCGGTGCTGGCCCTGGCTCTATTGTTCCCGGCGGCTGGCCCGGCGGTGACGGCTCCCTCATCTGCGGCGAAGGTGACTCAGGAAGAGATCGACGCCCTGAAGAGAAACGCCAACGACATCGCTGCCCGGAAAAAGGACATACAGAACCAGTTGAAGGCCATCCGTGCGGACAAGAGCAAGGCGCTGAACAGCAAGGAACTGCTGGAGGATCAGATCGACCTGATCCAGGACGAGATCGACAACATCGCCCAGCAGATCGCCGCCTATGACCAGCTCATCGGGGAGAAAGAGGTCCAGCTGACCCAGCTGGAGACCGAGGAGCAGCAGCAGTACGACCTGTTCTGCCAGCGGGTGCGGTATATGGAGGAGGAGGGAGACGTGTCCTACTGGTCCATCCTGTTCTCCTCCAAGTCCTTCTCCGACCTGCTGGACAACTTCATGATGGTGGAAGAGATCATGGAGTATGATGACAAGGTGATGAACGACCTGATCGCCCTGCAGGAGCAGATCCAGCAGGAAAAGGACGATGTGGAGCAGGCCCGGCAGGAGCAGCAGGCGGCCAAGACGGAGCAGGAGGCCAAACGCAGCGAACTGAAGGGCCAGCAGGATGAGGTGGATGCCCTGATCAAAGAGATCAGTGCGCAGGAGAGCGTGCTGAAGCAGGCGGAGCAGGAGTTGAAGGCGGCCGCAGATGCCGCCGATGCGGAGATCCGCCGGAAGGAGAAGGAACTGGCCGCACAGATCGCCAACGTGGTCAGTGAGTCCGGTTTCCAGTGGCCCCTGCCCGCGGGGTACGACACCCTGACCTCTCTATTCGGCTCCCGCACCCACCCCATTACCGGCAAGCCCAACAACCATACAGGTATCGACATCCCCGCCCCAGGCGGCACCTCTATCTATGCCGCCAAGAGCGGCGTGGTGATCACCTCGGTGAAAAAGGGGTCTTACGGCAACTACGTGGTCGTCGCCCACAGCGACGGCACCTCCACCCTCTACGCCCACATGAGCAAGCGGGCGGTGAGCGAGGGGGCCACCGTGAAGCAGGGCCAGGTCATCGGCTATGTGGGCACCACCGGCTCCTCCACCGGCAACCATCTGCACTTCGAGGTCCGGGTGAACGGCACCCGGAAGGACCCCGTGAACTACTTCAAGGACAAGACGCTGTATGTCACCTCCGGCGGCAAAAAGGCGAAGCTGTCCCACTAAAGCCATAAAAGATGCCCCCTCCGCATACCCTGTGCGGAGGGGGTGTTGTGGTGTTGGGACGGTTGACGGCGCAGGAAAAGGGCAGGGACAGGATCCGGATGGGAGCGGTCCTTGACATGCCTGTGCTGGAGTGCCGCGCGGACCTCTCCGGCCGGTGGGGGAAGCGCCGGGCGGAGCGGGCGCTGAAGCGGCTGGCCAGGGCGGGGGCGGAGCAGGTGCTGCTGCCGGACGGCTTTCCCTGGCCGGAGCTGATGGAGCGGTACGGGCTGACGCCGCCGGATGCCGGCCCTCTGATCCGGGCCATGGCGGCCCCATTGGCGCTGGCCGCGCTGGAGCGGCTGGAGAGACCGCCGGAGCGGGCCACCGTGGCACTGCTGGGGCGGCCCGGGGCGGGGGATGCGGCCCGGGCCGCCCGGCAGCTGTGCCCCTTGGTGCGGCGGCTGGCCCTTGCGGAGGGAGCGGCGGCGGAAGATCTGCGCCGCACCTGGGGGACGCCCGTGCTGCCGCCGGACAGCCCGGCGGATGCCGCCCTGTGCTTTGCTCCGGGATATGGGGGGGATGCCCCCGTGGTCCTGCGCCTGTGGCAGGGGGAAGAGGGTCTGATGGGCTTTGCCCTGTACTGCCCCGCACTGCCGCCGGAGCAGCGGGAGGACCTGCCCCTGCTGGCCGCCCTGTATCAGGCGGGAAAGCTGGGGCGGGGAGGGGTGAAAGTGCTTGACAAGTGCGGCAGAAAGAATCTATAATAACAAATACTGCATTCCCATGCCCATATTCGCTTTTGAGGGAAAAAGGGCGGGACACGCCAGCAAATAG
>CAKUHX010000164.1 GCA_934659475.1 uncultured Oscillospiraceae bacterium | reverse complement strand
AGGCCTCGTAGCTGCTGAAGAAGCCGTGGCGGCCGGTGAGGAGATAGCCCTCCAGCCAGCCCTGACACAGGTGCTCCGACAGCATGGAATCCATCACCCGCCCGTTGGGGGACAGGTGATCGTCCACCCCCGGCTCGATGGGGTCGATCCACCGGCGGCCGGTGGCCTGAAACACGGCGGACAGGCGGTTGGAGGCGGCCTCGTCCGGGCTGAACAGGCGGAAATTCCGGTTCTCCTGGTTCAGGGTGATCACGTCGCGGATATATTCGCCCAGGATAGACATATCCTCCGCCTCTACGGCCCCGGGCTGGGGCACCTGCACGGCGTAGTCCCGGAAGTCGGGAGTGCGCAGATCACGCAGCAGCAGCCCGCCGTTGGCGTGGGGGTTGGCCCCCATGCGGCGGGTGCCCACGGGGGACAGGGCCCGCAGGGCGGGCACAAGGGTGCCGTTTTCGTCAAACAGCTCCTCCGGGCGATAGCTCCTCAGCCAGCGCTCCAGCTCCTGCACCCGGCCGGGCTTCCCGTCGTGGACGGGGATGGGCACTTGGTGGGACCGCCAGCTCCCCTCAGAGGGCTGGCCGTCCACCTCCTCCGGGCCTGTCCACCCCTTGGGGGAGGACACCACGATCATGGGCCAGCGGGGGCGGGTGGTGTCGCCGCTGGTACGGGCGTACTCCTGGATACGCTGGATCTCCCGCACGGCCCAATCCAGGGCGGCTGCCATCTTCTGGTGCATGGACATGGGCTCGCTGCCCTCTACGAACCGGGGCTCCCAGCCGCAGCCCTTAAAGAACATCTCCGCCTCCTCGTGGGAGATGCGGGCGAACACCGTGGGGTTGGCGATCTTAAAGCCGTTCATGTGCAGGATGGGCAGCACGGCCCCGTCGGTGATGGGATTCAGGAACTTGTTGGAGTGCCACGCGGTGGCCAGACAGGCGGTCTCCGCCTCGCCGTCGCCCACCACGCAGGCGGCGATCAGTCCGGGATTGTCCATCACCGCACCGAAGGCGTGGGCCAGGGAGTAGCCCAGCTCGCCCCCCTCGTTGATGGAGCCGGGGGTCTCCGGCGCCACATGGCTGGGGATGCCGCCGGGGAAGGAGAACTGGGTGAACAGCCGCTTCATGCCCACGGCGTCCTGGCTGATGTTGGGGTAGATCTCGCTGTAAGAGCCGTCCAGATAGTCCTGGGCCACCATGGCGCTGCCACCGTGCCCCGGGCCGGAGATATAGATCATGTCCAGATCGTATTTCACAATGGCCCGGTTCAGGTGGGTGTAGATGAAGTTCTGCCCGGGACAGGTGCCCCAGTGCCCCACGATGTCCCGCTTCAGGTGCTCCATTTTCAGGGGCTCGCGCAGGAGAGGGTCGTCCCGCAGGTAGAGCTGACAGGCGGACAGATAGTTGGCGGCCCGCCACCACCCGTCGATCAGAAGGAGCTGTTCGCGGGTCAGCGGGTCCTTCTTGGACATACGGGCAGGCGCCTTGGCCGCCGGTTTGGGCGGCTGCTCGATCACTTTTGACATGGGAACGGCCTCCTTGAAAAGTTTTGTTCTTAGTTAAGTATACTCTAATCGGATAGAAAAGGCAATATAAAAAGCGGAAAAAACCGAAGGGCGGCAAAAACTATCATTAACGCCTGCTTTAAGAGCAAGGAGTAAAAAACAGGGAGGGGGAGCTGAATGGAGACGCGCTGGACGCTGGAGGGGGGCGGCGAACTGTTCTGCCGAGAGGAGGACGGGCGGCTCCGTTTTTTGGCCCGGGGCCCGGCGGCCTCGGACGGGCTCTATAAAGTGTGGCTGCGGGGCGGGAACGGCGGGTGTGTGCTCCTGGGGACCCTGGTGCCCGAGCGGGGCGTCCAGACCTTGACCCGGACCCTTTCCCGGGATGAGCTGATCCGGGCGGGCTGCTGGCCCCCTGCGGGTGGCAGGCGGGCGATGGCCTTTTCCTTTCAGGCGGGCTCCGGCGGGTGGCGGCCCCTGAAGGAGGGGGATGTGCGGACAGAGGACCCGGTGCTCCGTGGGTGCCTGAGCAGGGGGGAGGGCCTGCTCTTCCGCCGCAAGGGAGAGGGGTTCCAACTGGCCCAGTCCATCGGCCCTGGCCGCCCCGTGGTCCTGGCCCCCCTGTTCTGTCTGGCCCGGGCGGCCCGGGAGGGGGAACGCCCCCTTCTGGTGTGGAGTTTTGACCGCCGGGGGTGGCCGGTGTGAGATCAGCATTGAAAACCGGCGGGATATATCTTATAATATCCTTTTGGAACGACCGGGCGGTGCGCCGCCCTGAAAATGAGGGATATTATGTATTGGATCGACATTATGACGCTGTTCCCAGATGTCGTGGGGGACATGCTGTGCGAATCTGTGCTGGGCCGGGGGCAGGAGCGGGGCTATATCCGGGTGGAGTGCCACCAGATCCGGGACTATACGGTGAACAAGCAGCGGCAGGTGGATGACTATCCCTACGGCGGGGGCAGGGGGGCCGTGATGCAGGCCGACCCGCTGTACCGCTGCTGGCAGCACATCTGCGACCAGGCGGGACACCGGGTGCACACCATCTATATGTCCCCCGCGGGCAAGACCTTCTGTCAGGCGGATGCCCGGCGGCTGCGGGACGACTACGACCGGATCATCCTGGTGTGCGGCCACTACGAGGGCATCGACGAGCGCTTCATTGAGGAGTGCGTGGACGAGGAGATCTCCATCGGCGACTTTGTGCTCACCGGCGGCGAGATCCCGGCCATGGCCGTGGCGGACGCGGTGTGCCGTTTGGTGCCCGGGGTGCTGTCCGACCCAAGCTGCTATGAGAATGAGAGCCACTGGAACGGCACGCTGGAGGCTCCTCAGTACTCCCGGCCCGAGGTGTGGCACGACCGGGCGGTGCCCCCCATCCTGCTGTCCGGCCACCATGTGAACGTGGAGAAATGGCGGAGAAAGCAGTCTCTGCTGCGCACCTGGCAGCGGCGGCCCGACCTGTATCAAAAGCTGGACCTCTCCTCTAAGGAGGATAAGAAGCTGCTGGCAGAGTTGGCGCAGGAGACGGGCCACCCCCTGAAATGAAAGAAAATGGACCCCCTGTCTATGGCAACACTGTTAAGATAAGAAAATCCGTTAGCAAAAAAAGCTCCCCCGTCCATTTCAGAGGAAGTGGACGGGGGGAGCTTTACTTATTTCTATTGTTTCCTGCTGTACTTACTTCGCGGGCAGGACGATGACCTGTCCCTCGTAAATGGTGTTGGCGTTCACAAGACGGTCGGCGTTGCGCTCGAAGATGGCCTTGTACTTCA
>CAKUHX010000163.1 GCA_934659475.1 uncultured Oscillospiraceae bacterium | reverse complement strand
CGGTGGTGCTGTGCGGCGATCTGTCCTGGGCCATGAGTCTGGAGGAGGGCCGCGCGGACTTTGCGTTTCTGCAGGATCTGCCGGGGAAGAAGCTGCTGCTGAAGGGCAACCACGACTACTGGTGGTCCACGGCGGCAAAAATGCGCCGGTTCTGGCAGGAAAACGGCTGGGACAAGCTGGACATCATCCACAACGGCTGCGCCCTGTACAGGGACACGGCCCTGTGCGGCACCCGGGGCTGGTTCTACGAAGAGGACCGGGGGGAGCACAGCGCCAAGATCTTCAACCGGGAGCTGATCCGGCTGGAGACCTCTCTGAAGGCGGCGGGAGAGCGGGAAAAGCTGTGCTTTCTCCACTATCCGCCGGTGTATCAGGGTTACTGCTGCCAGCAGATCGTGGAGCTGCTGCACAAATACGGCGTGAAGCGGTGCTTCTACGGCCATCTTCACGGCTACAGCCACCGGCTGGCCGTGCGGGGCGAACGGGACGGGATCGACTATCAGCTGGTCGCCGCCGACTATCTCCGCTTTCGTCCGGAGCTGATCCTGGGCGCGGAACAGAGCTCTGGGCCGGAAACTGAGAGCTGAAACCCCGCCGGACCGGCGTGCCGGGACAAAAAACAAGAAAATTCATGGAAAATTCTTAAAAATGGTCTGGTCAAATCGCCGCTTATCTGGTAGAATATCGTGGCGAATATCTTAGGACGTGCCCGATCCGACGGCCGCCCAAGTATCAAGGCGCGTGCTTTCCTCCTGTCCGGAGGGCTTCGCGCCATCAGGAGGAAAGTGTCAAATGAAGGTCACCAACGTTGAGAAGAAAGAAAAAAGCACGGTAGAGCTCACCATCCAGGTGGACGCCGAAACCTTTGAGGCCGCTGTTCAGAAGGCCTATCTTGACCAGCGCAAGCGCATCAATGTTCCCGGCTTCCGCAAGGGCAAGGCCCCCCGGAAGATCATCGAGGGGATGTACGGCACCGGCGTGTTCTATGAAGAGGCCATCAACGAGGTCTATCCCAGCGCCTATGACGAGGCCGTGAAGGAGCAGGGCCTGGAGGACATGGGCCACCCCCAGCTGGAGATCGTGGAGGCCGGCAAGGACGGCCTGACCTTTAAGGCGCTGGTGTCCGTCCGTCCCGAGGTGAAGCTGTGCCAGTACAAGGGTCTGGTGGCCCCCAAGGCCGAGGCCGAGGTCACCGAAGAGGACATCGACAACGAGATGAAGCCCTTTGTAGAGCGGGCCACCCGCCTAGTCAATGTCAAGCGCAAGTCCCGCAAGGGCGACACCGCTGTCATCGATTTCGAAGGCTTTGACAACGGCACCCCCTTCGAGGGCGGCAAGGGCGAGAACTACGAGCTGAAGCTGGGCTCCGGCACTTTCGTCCCCGGCTTCGAGGAGCAGGTCATCGGCATGAAGGCCGGCGAGGAGAAGGACATCGACATCACCTTCCCCGAGGACTACCACAAGGACCTGGCCGGCAAGGCTGTGGTGTTCCATGTGAAGGTCAACGAGGTGAAGGAGGCCAAGGCCCCCGCCGTGGACGATGAGTTTGCCAAGGACGTGTCCGAGTTCGAGACGCTGGCCGACTTCCGTAAGGATCTGGGGGACAAGCTGCTGGAGCGCCGCAAGACCGAGGCGCAGAACGCCTTTGAGAACGCCGTGATCGAGCAGCTGGTGAACAACATGGAGTGCGAGGTCCCCGACGGTATGGTAGAGACCCAGCTGGACCGGATCATGGAGGACTACGCCGCCCGTCTGCAGGCCCAGGGCATCGGCCTTGAGGACTATGCCAAGATGATGGGCATGGACATCAACTCCCTGCGCACCGCCACCAAGCCCTCCGCCCTGCGTCAGGTCCGGGTGGAGCTGGCTCTGACCGCCGTGGCCGATGCCGAGAAGCTGGAGGCCGCCGAGGAGGATGTGAACGCCGAGGTCGCCAAGCTGGCCGAGCAGTACAAGATGGAGGAGCAGCAGATCCGGGACATCATCCCCATGGACGCCCTGAAGCGCGACCTGCGTCTGCGCAAGGCCAGCGAGCTGGTGGTGGCCGCCGCCAAGGTGGGCGAGCCCGAGAAGAAGGACGAGGAGCCCAAGGCCGAGTAAGCTTGACCACGATCACGTCCGGGACGGCCCCGCCGCCCCGGACGTGTGCCATCTTTCCCTTTTGGGAATCGTTTTTCCCGTGGGCGGGTATACTTGAAGTATCTGCCAAGATCAAAGGAGCATCATTATGAGTTTAGTGCCTTATGTAGTTGAACAGACCAGCCGCGGGGAGCGGTCCTATGACATTTTCTCCCGCCTGCTGAACGACCGCATCATCATGCTGTCGGAGGAGGTCAATGACACCACCGCTTCTCTGGTGGTGGCCCAGCTGCTGTATCTGGAGGCTCAGGACCCCGACAAGGACATCCAGTTCTATATCAACAGCCCCGGCGGCTCTGTTACCGCCGGCATGGCCATCTACGATACCATGCAGTATATCAAGTGCGATGTGTCCACCATCTGCGTGGGTCTGGCCGCCTCCATGGGCGCCTTCCTGCTGGCAGCCGGGGCCAAGGGCAAGCGGATCGCCCTGCCCAACGCGGAGATCATGATCCACCAGCCCTCTGCCGGCACGCAGGGCCAGATCACCGATATGGCCATCCACCTGAAGCGGCTGGAGGTCGTGAAAAAACGCATGAACCGCATCCTGTCTGAGAATACTGGAAAGCCCATCGAGCAGGTCACGGCCGATTGCGAGCGGGACAATTTTATGACCGCCCAGGAGGCTATGGAGTACGGCCTGATCGACCGGGTGCTGGACAAGCGCTGAAGATCCAAACCGCGGCAAGGGGACGGGGGACCGCCCCCTTGTCTTGCTGAATTGAGAGGTGAACCCCATGGCCCGCAGTGACGACAATAATAGATCCCTGCGCTGCTCCTTCTGCGGCAAGCATCAGGACCAGGTGCGCAGGCTGATCGCCGGCCCCGGCGTATACATCTGCAACGAGTGCATCGACCTGTGCATGTCCATTTTGGATGATGAGAACGGCTATGCGCCCGAACCGGAGGAGAGCAGCATCCCCGACGTGATCCCCACCCCCAAGGAGATCCACGCCGTTCTGGATCAGTATATCATCGGCCAGCAGGAGGCCAAAATGGCCCTGTCCGTGGCCGTTTACAACCACTATAAGCGTATCTACTTCGGCGGCGGCAACGATGTGGAGCTGCAGAAGAGCAACATCCTGCTCATGGGCCCCACAGGCTGTGGCAAGACGCTGTTTGCCCAGACCCTGGCCCGGGTGCTGAAGGTGCCCTTCGCCATCG
>CAKUHX010000162.1 GCA_934659475.1 uncultured Oscillospiraceae bacterium | reverse complement strand
GTTCGTTGTCGACCCCCGCAAGGAGCGCAACGCCATCGCCGAGGCCCGCAAGCTGCACATCCCCATCGTGGCCATCGTGGACACCAACTGCGACCCCGATGAGATCGACTATGTGATCCCCGGCAACGACGATGCCATCCGCGCCATCAAGCTGCTGGCCGGTGTGATGGCCAACGCCATCCAGGAGGGCAAGCAGGGCCAGGATCAGGCTCCCGCCGAGGCTGAGGCCCCCGCCGCCGAGTAAATCATGAGGACATACAGCGCCCGCCCGGCGGGCGGGCGCTGTTTTTTACAACACAGGGGGCCGGCGCGCCGGCCCTGAGATAAATGGAGGTAACGATTTATGGCTATTACAGCAAAGTACGTACAGAAGCTGCGTGAGATGACCGGCGTTGGCATGATGGACTGCAAGAAGGCCCTGACCGCCGCCGAGGGAGACTTCGACAAGGCCATTGAGTGGCTGCGCGAGAAGGGCATGGCCGCCCAGACCAAGAAGGCCGGCAAGATCGCCGCCGAGGGCATGAGCTTTGCCACCGTCACTGAGAAGGGCGTCGGTGTGATCATCGAGGTCAACTCCCAGACCGACTTCGTCGCCAAGAACGAGGTGTTCCAGGAGTTCGTGATGGGTCTGGCCGTTGTGGTGGCTGATGAGGACCCCGCTGATGTTGAGGCCCTGAAGGCCTGCCGCTATCCCGGAACTGACCGCACCGTGGCCGACATCACTGCCGACAAGGTGCTGGCCATCGGCGAGAACATTCAGATCCGCCGCTTCTTCCGTTATGCCGACGGCGTGAACGTGCCCTATATCCACATGGGCGGCAAGGTGGCCGTGCTGGTCAACCTGCAGGTCGAGGGCATCGAGGCCGACAAGGTCACCGAGCTGGGCAAGGACGTGGCCATGCAGATCTGCGCCATGAACCCCACCTATCTGGACAAGTCCGACGTCAGCCAGGAGGTCCTGGACAAGGAGAAGGAGATCCAGCTGGCTCAGATGGCCAACGACCCCAAGATGGCAGCCAAGCCCGACAAGGTCAAGGAAGGCATCGTCATGGGCAAGCTGGGCAAGTACTACGAGGAGAACTGTCTGCTGCAGCAGGCCTTCGTGAAGGAGAACAAGATCTCCGTGGAGAAGCACGTGGCCGAGGTCGCCAAGCAGCTGGGCGGCAAGATCACCGTGAAGGCCTTCACCCGTTTTGCCACCGGCGAGGGCATCGAGAAGAAGGAGGACGACTTCGCTGCCGAGGTCGCTTCCATGATCAAGTAAGATCGGAATAAGAGCAGACGCGGCCCCCGGCATAAGCCGGGGGCCGCGTTTTTTGTCAGGAAGCCTTGAGACGATCCGTCTGTTGACGGAAGATGTAGGGAAAGGCCCCGCCCTTACACAATGTCATTCAGGTCAGAAGAACCAGTCATTCCGAGGCAGTGACCGATGTCACTGCCGTGGGGATCCGTTAGAAAAGACGGATCGCTGCGCCAGTCTGCGG
The DNA here is from genome assembly GCA_934659475.1 of uncultured Oscillospiraceae bacterium. Taxonomy (GTDB): domain Bacteria; phylum Bacillota; class Clostridia; order Oscillospirales; family Oscillospiraceae; genus Lawsonibacter. The sequence continues at coordinate 1,829 of CAKUHX010000162.1, read as the reverse complement.
ACTGGCGCGCAATGACAAAGCCCTTAACTGAATGACATTGCGCCCTTACAGGGAGGCTTTCCCGTTCAGTTTTTCCGCCTGCTCCTCCAGCCAGCGGGCCAGGGTGTTCAGGTCGTCCTCGGCGCTGGCCTCCAGCAGGGGAAAGCTCTCTGTGGCCAGCACCTGGCTCAGCTCCAGAGTCAGGGGTCCCTTCCACAGCTGGACGCTCAGCTGGATGCGCAGGGGCTCGTCAGGGTCTGTTTTGTCCAGCACGGCGGGCTTGATGAAGAACCGGGCCAGACCCAGACTGCCGTACCAGCTGTTGTCATTGAGCCAATAGGAGTAGGTGGGGATAAAGGGCATGTCCAAATCGATCGCTCCTTGTCATGTGTGTTCGGCCCAGTCCAGAGACCGGCCCACGGCCTTGTGCCAGCCCGCCAGCAGGGCGCGGCGGCGGTCCTCCTCCATGGCGGGGACGAACTGCCGGTCCAGGGCGCGCACGGCGCGCAGCTCGTCCAGATCCTTCCAGAAGCCCACGGCCAGACCGGCCAGGAAGGCGGCGCCTATGGCGGTGGTCTCCCGGATGACCGGACGGCACACGGGCTTGTTCAGGATGTCCGCCTGGAACTGCATGAGAAAGCCGTCCCGGCTGGCCCCGCCGTCCACGTTCAGCTGGGCCAGGGGGATGCCCGTGTCCTTCTCCATGGCGGCGGCCAGGTCATAGCTCTGATAGGCGATGGACTCCTGGGCGGCGCGGATGATGTGTTCCCGGCTGGTGCCCCGGGTGATGCCCACTAACGCGCCCCGGGCGTACATATCCCAGTAGGGGGCGCCCAGGCCGGTGAAGGCGGGCACCAGATACACCCCGCCGGTGTCCGGCACCTTGGAGGCGTAGTATTCCGCATCCCGGGCCTCGCTCAAAAAGCGCAGCTCGTCCCGCACCCACTGGATCACCGCCCCGCCTACAAAGACGGAGCCCTCCAGGGCGTAAGAGACCTTGCCGTTCAGCCGCACGGCGATGGTGGACAGCAGGCCGTTCCGGCTGCGGTACAGCCTGTCCCCGGTGTTCATCAGCAGGAAGCAGCCCGTGCCGTAGGTGTTCTTGGCCTGACCGGGCAGGAAGCAGGTCTGGCCGAAGAGGGCGGCCTGCTGATCCCCGGCGATGCCGGCCACGGGGATCTCCGCCCCCTGGAACTGCACCGTGCCGTACACCTGGCTGGAGTCGGCCACCTCCGGCAGGATGTTCATGGGAATGTTCAGGGCCCGGCAGATATGCTCGTCCCAGCACTGACGGCGGATGTCGAACAGCATGGTTCGGCTGGCGTTGGTGCAGTCGGTAAGATGGACCTTGCCGCCGGTGAGCTTCCACAGCAGCCAGGTATCCACCGTTCCAAAGAGCAGCCGCCCCTCCTGAGCCAGCTGTCGGGCGTTGTCGACATGATCCAGGATCCACTGGATCTTGGTGGCGGAGAAATAGGCGTCGATGAGCAGACCGGTGTGCTCCTTGATGTACTCCACCAGCTGGGTGTCGGCCTTCAGTGCCTCACACTGAGGGGCAGTGCGGCGGCATTGCCACACGATGGCGTTGTGGATGGGCCGACCTGTTGCCCTGTCCCAGAGAATTGTGGTTTCGCGCTGATTGGTGATGCCGATGGCGGCGATCTCCTCCGGCTCTATGCCCGTCTGGGCCACGGCCTCCGTGAGCACGGAGTATTGGCTGGACCAGATCTCCATGGGATCCTGCTCCACCCAGCCGGGCTGGGGATAGATCTGGGTGAACTCCCGCTGAGCCATGCCCACAATGTGGCCCTGCCGGTCAAAGATGACGCAGCGGCTGCTGGTCGTACCCT
>CAKUHX010000161.1 GCA_934659475.1 uncultured Oscillospiraceae bacterium | reverse complement strand
GCTGTTCAACGAATCCTTGCCCTGATAGGTCACCAGACTGCGAGCCGCCTGAAGCGCTTCCAACGCCAGACGGCCCGCTTCGGAGACAATGCCGGTGATGTCCAGCTTGACCGGCTTTGCCACGGCATGATCGTTGACCTCGCCGCCGGATTCAACAGCATTGCTTGTCACATCAGCAGAGAGGGTTTTACTCTCCGCCGTAACGCTCAGGAACACTGCCGTTCCGGCACTACCCGAAATGGAATACATGGTTTTTCACCTTCCTTATGCAGGTGCAAGATCGTAATAGCCGTCCTGAATCCGGCTGTTGGTATCCTGATCGTCCAGTTCATCGCGCACTGCCCGACGTGCTTCTTCCGCCGCGATGCGTGCAATCTCGCTTTTGTCCTGCGCAGAGGTCGCCCCATCCACGGTGATGTGGATATCGACGTTGACGTTCTTGCTGGTGCTGCTGTTCATGGACAGAATGCGATCTGTCTTATCCGCGGGCACAATCGCCGTGCCGCCAGGTAGAAAGGCCAGCTCGCCGCCTTCTTCGTTGATGTACGTCCAACCGCCCGCGAAGTTGTCCGTGCCGGAAGCGTTATGCGGAACATTGTCCGTTGTACCCTTGTACTGCACGCCCATCGTGACGTCCACGCCGGTAAGTTTGCCGATCTCCTGCTGGATCTGCCGGACGCTGTTCTGCGAGGTCTGCACCATGCGCGACCAGGCTGCGTCGCTGCTGGCTGCCATAGAGGAATAGGCATCGTCTGCCGTTGTCCCTATGTCCGTCAACGCCGCGTCAGAGGTTGTCTGAACCGACGTCCACCCGGCGTCAGCCGCAGCAGGAATGTCGGCAGCGAATGTATTGGTTACCGCAGAAGAATCCGGTGCAGGCACATCCAGCGAAGAAACGGATTTGCTCAAATCGTCCACCGCACCGGCCGCTTCATCCGCTCCACCGAAGAGGCCGGAGAACCAGTTGACAATGTCGCCGACACCGCCCGCAACCCACTTGTATACCTCAGCAACCGCATCTACAATCCAACCGAGGACTTCGGCAATTGCCTGCAAGACAGGAGACAGCAGATTCAGCAGAGGAACAACCGCATCCAACAGATTGATCCAGAGCGGCATTACCGCATTAACCATCTGCATCATCATTGGCATGAGCGGCTGAAGAATATCGTCCATGATGACCTGCAGAATTGCTGCAATAGGCGGCAGCAGCGCATTGGCCAGCGTTGTAATCACCGGCATAAGCGGCTGGAGAAGGCCGACGTTGAGCATATCCAGCAGTTCAATCAGCGGCGGCAACAACGTCCCGCACAGGTTCCCGAGGATTCCCGCCAGGGGAGGCAGCAGTGTCTGAATCAGATCGCCAATCACCGGGATGACCGGCTGCAGAACGGAGAACAGGACGCCAAGCGCTTGAGTAAATACCGGCAGCAGCTGCTGCCCCAGTTCAATCAGAATGGGCACCGCGTCGGAAAGACCATCCCCCAGCAGATCAACCAGCTGCATCAGCATCGGTTCGATGGTCGGCCAGGCCTCAATGATGGTATTGAACAACCCTGTCAGCACCGGCGTGAAACGTGCGCCTGCATTGGCAAGGAACTCCTGCCAGATACCCTGTACGCCCTTCAGGCTGTTGGTGTAGCTGTCCGATGTGCGGGTGACGTCCGTCTGCGCTGTCGTCGTCTGCGCCAGGATGGAGTTATAGCGAACCTGAACCTTCGTGATTTCGTCCAGATCCTCAAACTTTCCCTTCAGTCCCATGGACTCCATGGACTGCTTCAGCGTTGCCTCATTCAGAATGACGCCCAGCGATTTCAGACCTTCCGCCTCGCCCAGCAGACCGGATCGCATCTTTGCAAAGGCGTCCTCGTCCGAGATGTTGTGGAAGGAGGCAAGGTCATAGGACAGCGAGGTCATACTGCGGGACATATCCGCAGCAGCCTCTTCGCCCATGCCCAAGCCGGTGAACACCGCCTGCGAATCCGCCAGGAAGCCCTTGATCTCATTCCGGCTTCGATGCGCAGCCTTCGAGAAATTGTCTACCCAGCCGAGTGTCTTTTCTGTTTGCGAACCAAAGACCGTCTCAAACTTGCTTTGGGTTTCTTCGGCGTCTGCGGCGGCGTTGATTGCTGCGCTGGAGAAGTTCTTGATCGCATCGACGCCTATTTTAACGGCAGCACCAATGGAGATGGCTGTTACGATACGCTTAAAGGCGTCTGCAATCTTCGTTCCGGCCCCTTCGCCGTCATCACCCATCTTCTTCAGCTTCGTTCCTGCTTTTTCCGCGTCCTCGCCGGTCTTTTCTGTTGAACGCCCCGCCTTTTCGAGAGCTGCCGTCAACCGGGTTTCAATCGTCTGAATCGGATGCCGTACTGCCGTGCCGATCTGCTGAAAGGTGCCTTTGATGGTCGTGCCCAGCGTCTGAATCTTTTTTACGGCTTCGTTCAGTGACCGCATGGCTACCGTCCGGATGGCTTTGCCCAGGTTCTGCGCCGCAATGCTCGAGCTGCGCGCTGCTCCGGCTACGGCAGTCCCCATGTTTTTCCCCGCCTGAGCTGCCTCGCCAAGTCCTTTGGCGGCAGAAGAACCCAGCTGATTGAGCTGGGTTCCCATTCCGTTGACTGTGCTTTTGGTCTGCTCCGTCGTATCGCGCAGCTCTTCCTGTGCCTGATTGGCACGGTCGATCCCGCTGGAATCAACCGCAAAGCCCAGCCGCCAGGAGATTTCTCGCTGATCCGCCATGCTCAATCACCTGCCTTGCCGACGCTTTTCCGATGCTCTTCCAGCTTTTCCAGATACAGTTCCCTTGCCGCCACGCACTCAGCGTACTCCGCCATATCCATAGCTTTCAGCTCGCTGTAACTGGGGCCTCCGCACTCGAAAACCATCGTCCAGAATCCGAGGTTAATCCGTGCCAGATGCTCCGCTCGTGGCCGGTCGCCTTCCCGTCCTAAGAAATCGCTCGATCACGGGAATCAGCTGCTCCACTGTTTCGAGGTCTTCGCGTTCGTCAAAGTAGGCCAGGCCCTTATGCGCCACTTCGGGCGGCGCGATGATAACATTGCGCAGCATGCAGTTGACATAGCCGGGCGTATCCTTGCGGCCGCTGCCGGACATGCCGTAATTGTCGGACTGCTTAAGATACCAGGAGGGAGACACCGACTGCAGCTCAAATTCCTGCTCGTTGACCGTAACCTTTTCCGTTCTCGCCATTTTGCGATACCACCTTTCCGCAAGTGCTTTCATCTTTGTTACTCAACCGTGATGTTGGGCACGAAGATTGCGACTTCCTGCGTCGCAATCGACTTGCCGCGCGTGATTTCCGGCATCTTGG
>CAKUHX010000160.1 GCA_934659475.1 uncultured Oscillospiraceae bacterium | reverse complement strand
CTCTGCTGCGGTGTGTCAACCTGCTGGAGACCCCCAGCAGCGGCCAGATCCTCTACCACGGCCGGGATGTGGCCGGGCGGGGGGTGAACGCCCCGGAGCACCGCTCCCATGTGGGGATGGTGTTCCAGTCCTTCAACCTGTTCAATAATATGACCGTGCTGGAAAACTGTATGGTGGGCCAGATGAAGGTGCTCCGCCGCAGCAGGGAGCAGGTCCGGCAGCAGGCCATGAAGTATCTGGAGAAGGTGGGCATGGCCCCCTATATCAACGCCCGGCCCCGGCAGATCTCCGGCGGCCAGAAGCAGCGGGTGGCCATCGCCCGGGCCCTGGCCATGGATCCGGAGATGCTGCTGTTTGACGAGCCAACCTCCGCCCTGGACCCTGAGATGGTGGGGGAGGTGCTGTCCGTCATGCAGGAGCTGGCCCGGGAGGGCATGACCATGCTGGTGGTGACCCACGAGATGGCCTTCGCCCGGGACGTGAGCACTCGGGTGGTGTTCATGCACCGGGGCGTCATCTGTGAGCAGGGCACCCCGGAGCAGGTGTTCGGCGCCCCGCGGCAGCAGGAGACAAAGGACTTCCTCGCCCGCTTCCGCGGCGTGGAAGAGCGGTGAAGCCGCCGCAGACAGAGATACAAAGAGATACAAAAGGCCGCCCACCCGCGTAAGCGGGTGGGCGGCCTTTGTCTTTTCCGCCTTACTTCTGTGCCCGGCTGACGCCCTCCCAGGACTGGGGGGCAGGAAGTCCCACAAGGTCCAGGACGGTGGGGGCGATGTCCAGCAGCCGCAGCTGGTCGCAGCAGGTGTTTTTGGGAAAACGCTCACCCCAGAACCACATGGGGATGCGCCGGTCCACGGGCTCGAAGCCGTGGTCCTTGTCGTGGCCGCCGTGGTCGGCGGTGATGATCATGCTGTACCCCTCGGGCAGGGCGCGGAACACCTTCTCCGCGCATTCGGAGCCTACGCTGAGGGCCTCGATATACTCCGGGCTCATCCAGCCCTGGTGGTGGCCCACGATGTCCGCCATCTCGTAGTAGTAGAAAATGAAGTCATACTCGCCGGTGCCGATCACATCCAGCGCCCGGTCCACGAACCGGCGCTCGAAGGCGATCATCTCCTGCTGGTCCCGGCCCATGTTGTCCATGCGCTCGTAGAAGCTGTAGTCCACCTCGCCGGGGCGCACGATGTCCCGCAGCTCGTTCCAGCTGTAGACCATGGCGGTGCGGCGGCCGCCCCTGCGGCATTCGCCCACCAGGCTCCTGGCGTCGGCGGGCAGGGGGATGAAGCTGTTGTTCAGGTTGCCGTGGACGCTGGGGCTGATCCCGTTGAACAGGGAGATGTGGCAGGGCATGGTGATGGAGGGCACCACGGTCTGGGCGTCAAAGGACCAGAGGCTCTCTTTGCGCAGCTCGCGCAGGAAAGGGTGCTGGCACTGCTCGATCCCGTCGGGCCTCATCCCGTCCAGCAGCATAACGACTACTTTGTGGCTCATATTATCTCCTTTCAGAGCATTGGACTGCGGCCACGGGGCGGCAGACGCTCAAAACTCCACAAAATGATGTAAGAATACAACACAGCTGCATTATACGTTTCCTGCCGCCTGTTGTCAATATGGGGGATGGAAAAAGGGACTGGGACGGATAGAATTTTCTGTATTGTACAAATAAACTAAAATTTCACGAAGAACAAAAAGGTATAGTGGGCGATTTATTGAGCGGCGTAATAAAAACTTCCATTTTTCGACAAAAAGACTTGGATTTTCTTTGGAAATGGGGAAGAGGATCGGACGGAAAACGGCCACACTAATCCACGAAATATTATCATAAACAGTCTTGATTTTATCAACACTCCATACTATAATGGCGCTGTCAGGTCGGGCGCGGGGTATCAGCTCCCAGGTGCTCAGGCGGGCTGCCTGCCGCCGCCGCGCTTGATCCAGAGAGATGACAGGCAGTACGGAAAACCGCTGATCGATTTGATTTGAAAGGATGGTCGAATATGTCATTTGCCAATCGCTGTCTCAGAAGTCTCCGGCCCTATCCCCTGGCCTCTCATAAGATCTGGACGGTATCCCGCGAGGAGCGGAAGGAGATGCTGAAGCTGGACTGGAACGAGGCCACGGTCCCCCCCTCCCCCAATGTAGCCAAGCGGGTGCTGGAGCTGGCCCAGCAGGGTGATTTCTACAACATCTACCCCTCCACCACCAACGAGGAGCTGACCGCTCTGCTGTCAAAGTACTGCGGGCTGCCCGCCGAGAACATGCTGTATTTCTCCGGCTCCGACGCGGTGCATGAGTGCATCTCCCGGGTGTTCCTGGCCCCCGGCGACCCCGTTCTGCTGCTGGGCCCCACCTATGACAACTTCCGTCTGACCGCCGAGGCCCTGGGCACCAAGATCAATATCTTCGAGGTGACCGAGGACTTTGTGTTCGAGGCCGACAAGTTCGAGGCGAAGATCGACGCCCTGCACCCCTCCTTCGTGTACATCTGCTCCCCCAACAACCCCACGGGCTATACCCACAGCGTGGAGTATGTGGAGCATCTGCTGAACAAGTATGCCGACACCATGTTCCTGCTGGACGAGGCGTATTATGAGTTCGCCGGCATCACCGTGAAGGATCTGGTGCTGACCCACAACAACATCCTGGTCACCCGCACCATGTCCAAGGCCTTCGGCATCGCCAACTTCCGCTTTGGCTATGTGCTGTCCTCCAAGGAGAACATCACCGCCATGGGCATGGTCCGCAACCCCAAGAACGTGCCCACCTTCACCCAGGCGGCCGCCATGGGCGTCCTGGAGGACACCCAATACATGTGGGACTATGTGGCCCAGGTGCGCGACGCCCGCGACGCATTCTATCAGGACCTGCTGGCCCTGGGGGAGAAGTACATGAAGCCCTATTACGGCTACGGCAACTTCATCCTCATCAAGTGCGTCTCTCCCGAGTTCCGTCAGGGGCTGATGGCCCATCTGACCGCCCGGAACATCTTTGTCCGCGCCATGTATCAAAGCCCCATGCTGGCCGCCTGCGTGCGCATCTCCATCGGCACCAGACCCCAGATGGAGCGGGTGATGGACGCCATCAGGGAGTACATCGCCGCGGAAGAGAAGAAGTGATCCCCACGGACGCTGTTTTTTGAAGAACAAAAGCGCCCCCGGCCGCTTTGCGGCCGGGGGCCTGCGAGACTGTCCAAAAAGCGGCAGCACGTATAGATACGGGAAGGAAGATAGTTACGAAAGAAACCCAGGAAGGGTGTCTTTCGTTTTTGATCATAAGATCATGGAACTTTTTCAAAGTTTCATGATCTTCTTCAGCTTGTCAAAAAAGCCCTCCCGCAGGGAGTTCCGCCACCCGCAGGTGGCGGAATAAGGCTTTGATCCGTCATTTC
>CAKUHX010000159.1 GCA_934659475.1 uncultured Oscillospiraceae bacterium | reverse complement strand
AGCAGCTTGCGCCGGGCGGTGGCCTGCTTGCTCTTGGACTTGTTGGCGGAGAAGCGGGAGATGAACTCCTGCAGTTCGCGGATCTTATCCTCGTTGCGCTTGTTCTGGTTCTTGATCAGCTGCTGCACCAGCTGGCTGGACTCGTACCAGAAGTCGTAGTTGCCCACATACATCTTGATCTTGTTGTAGTCGATGTCCACGATGTGGGTGCACACGGTGTTCAGGAAGTGCCGGTCATGGCTGACCACGATGACGGTGCCGTCGAAGTCCAGCAGGAAGTCCTCCAGCCAGTTCACCGCGTCGATGTCCAGGTTGTTGGTGGGCTCGTCCATCATCAGCAGGTCGGGATCGCCGAACAGGGCCTGGGCCAGCAGCACCTTCACCTTCAGCCGGGGATCCAGGGTGGCCATGTCGTTGTAGTGCAGGTCGGTGCCCACGCCAAGGCCCTGAAGGATGCGGCTGGCGTCGCTCTCGGCCTCCCAGCCGCCCAGCTCGGCGTACTCCGCCTCCAGCTCGCAGGCCAGCAGACCCTCCTCGTCGGTCATCTCCTCCTTGGCGTACAGGGCCTCCTTCTGCTTGCCGATGTCGTACAGCCGCTGGTTGCCCATGATGACCGTGTCCATGACGTTATAGGCGTCATAGGCGTTCTGATCCTGCTTCAGCACGGACATGCGGATGTTGGGCAGCACGGACACCTCGCCGGTGGAGGGCTCCAGCTGGCCGGACAGGATCTTCAGAAAGGTGGACTTGCCGGCGCCGTTGGCGCCGATGATGCCGTAGCAGTTGCCCCGCAGGAACTGCAGATCCACATGGGAAAACAGCGGGGTGCCGCTGTAGTTCAGGCTCAGGTCGGTGACAGTGATCATGGTGTTCTCCTTATCCGTAAAATACCCGCTCCGGCGGGAGCGGGAAGGTCAGTCAACCAGTATCTTATCACAGGCGGCGGGAAAAAGATAGGGGATCTTGAAAAAAATATGGCCCGGGCGGCACAGCCGTCCGGGCCATAGAGCGCAGTCTGCGGTCACTTTTTCTTCTTATACTTGTCGAAGAACCCTTTGACGCCGCCCTCGGGGACTTCCTCCCCCATAGCGGCGGCGAAGGCGTGGAGGGCCTCCCGCTGCTCGCCGTTCAGGCTGGTGGGCACCTGGACCCGCACGGTGACGTACTGGTCGCCCCGGCCGCGGCCCCGCAGCTCCGGGATGCCCTTGCCCCGCAGGCGGAAGGTGGTGCCCGACTGGGTGCCGGCGGGCAGGGTGTACTTCACCTTGCCGTCAATGGTGGGGATCTCCAGCTCGGCGCCCAAGGCGGCCTGGACGAAGGAGACAGGCTGCTCGTACAGCACGGTGGTGCCGTCCCGGCGGAACTGGGCACTGGGGCGCACCCGGATGCTGACGATCAGGTCGCCGGCGGGGCCGCCGTTCTTGCCGGCGTTGCCCTGGCCCCGGAGAGAGACGGCCTGGCCGTCGTCGATGCCCGCGGGGATGGTGACGGAGATGCGGCTGGAGCGCCTTACGCTGCCCGTACCGCCGCAGGACTTGCAGGGAGTATGGATGATGCGGCCGGTGCCCCGGCAGCGGGAGCAGGGAGCGGAGCTGGAAAAGGCCATGCTGCCCATGCGCTGCTGCACCCGCACGGTGCCGGTGCCCCGGCAGTCGGGACAGGTCTCCGCCGTGGTGCCCGGGGCGCAGCCGGAGCCGCGGCACTCCTGGCACTGCTCCGTGCGGTTCAGCTCGATCTCCTTCTGGCAGCCGAAGGCGGCCTCCTCAAAGGAGATGGTCAGGCTGGCCCGCAGACTCTCCCCCCGCTGGGGGGCGTTGGCCCGCTGCTGGCTGCCGAACCCGCCGCCGAAGCCCCCCCCGAAGAAGGAGCCGAACAGGTCGCCCAGGTCCACGTCCCCCATGTCGAAGCCGCCGAACCCGCCGCCGCCGGCCCCGAAGTTGGGGTCTACCCCCGCGTGGCCGAACTGATCGTACTTGGCCCGCTTGTCCTTGTCGGACAGGACGCTGTACGCCTCGTTCACCTCTTTGAACTTGGCTTCGGCGGTCTTGTCGCCGGGGTTCATGTCGGGGTGGTACTTCTTGGCCAGCTTGCGGTAGGCTTTCTTGATCTCGTCATCGCTGGCCCCCTTGGACAGGCCCAGGACCTCGTAGTAATCACGTTTTTGTTCTGCCATTGGTGTTCACCTCTTTAGACGCGGAAAGCGGCGGGGGCAAGCCCCCGCCCACCGCGTGATAAAAGATCGTGCCCGGAGCGGGACGCCCCGCCCCGGGTACGGATCAAAGTTGGATCAAATTACTTTTTGTCGTCATCGACAACGGTGTAATCAGCATCCACAACGTCGGGGCCGGCGTCATTGCCGCCCTGAGCGTTATTGCCGCCGGTGAAGTTGGCGCCGCCCATGTCGGGGCCGGGCTGGCCCTGAGCGCCGGACTGCTGATACAGCTTCTCGCTCACGGCGTAGAAAGCCTTCGTCAGTTCCTCGGTGGCGTTCTTGATGGCCTGGGTGTCGCTGCCCTTCAGGGTCTCCTTCAGCTTGCCCAGAGCAGCCTCAACAGGGGCCTTGTCGGAAGCGGGGATCTTGTCGCCCATCTCCTCCAGGGTCTTCTCGGTCTGATAGACCATCTGGTCGGCCTGGTTGCGGGTGTCCACCTCGTCCTTGCGCTTGGCGTCCTCGGCGGCGAACTGCTCGGCCTCCTTCACGGCCTTGTCGATGTCGTCCTTGGACATGTTGGTGGAGGAGGTGATGGTGATGTGCTGCTCCTTGCCGGTGCCCAGATCCTTAGCGGACACGTTCACGATACCGTTGGCGTCGATGTCGAAGGTGACCTCGATCTGAGGCACGCCCCGGCGGGCGGGAGCGATGCCGTCCAGGTTGAAGCGGCCCAGGGTCTTGTTGTACTGGGCCATCTCGCGCTCGCCCTGCAGCACATGGACCTCAACGGAGGTCTGGTTGTCGGCGGCGGTGGTGAAGGTCTGGGACTTCTTCACGGGGATGGTGGTGTTGCGGTCGATCAGCTTGGTCATCACGCCGCCCATGGTCTCGATGCCCAGAGACAGGGGGGTGACGTCCAGCAGCAGCAGGTCCTTCACGTCGCCGGTGAACACGCCGCCCTGGAGCGCGGCGCCGATGGCCACGCACTCGTCGGGGTTGATGCCCTTGAAGCCCTCCTTGCCGGTGAGCTTCTTCACCATGTCCTGCACGGCGGGGATACGGCTGGAGCCGCCCACCATCAGCACCTTGGCCAGATCATTACCGGACAGGCCGGCGTCGGACAGGGCCTGACGGACGGGGCCGGCGGTGGCCTCTACCAGATGCGCGGTCAGCTGGTCGAACTTGGCCCGGGTCAGGGTCAGATCCAGATGCTTGGGGCCGGTGGCGTCAGCGGTGATATAGGGCAGATTGATGTTGGTGGAGGTGACGCCGGACAGCTCGATCTTGGCC
>CAKUHX010000158.1 GCA_934659475.1 uncultured Oscillospiraceae bacterium | reverse complement strand
GACACAGGCCCCGTATAAGCACTTCGCCAGCTTATATATACAATATAACACAGAAGCGGCAAAAAGCAAGATGGTTTGTGCCTGTCATACGGAAAAGCGAGGGCGGCGGAACAGAGGGGACCGGCGCGCGGATCCGACAAGAGAAGACGATCTCGGTTGAAAAAGTATGGACAGTATGCTATGATCTGAACGGAAATATTTTCGGCAGCGGCCGTTCAGCATAGCGGAAAGAGAGGATGACGCATTTGGACAGAGTGTTGACGATCTTAGAGGTCTCGCGCAAGCAGGACTATATTTTCTCCAGCAAGAAGATGAGAGAGAATGCGGACCGCTCCAACGAGATCGCTTATGTGACGGGGGATGGATTTTTTCGGGAGAGCGCGAAGGGCCTGTATGACGGGCAGAGGAACATGGTCTACGCCGGCGGCGGCCATACGGTGCTCCAGTTTGACGGCATGGAGCAGGCGGCGGCCTTTACCCGCGCGGTGACCGAGGCGGCGCTGCGCCGTTTCGGCGGCATGGAGATCTTCGCCAAGACCCTGCCCTATGACGAGAGCAGGACGCCGGGAGAAAACCTGATGGCGTTGTCCGCGGCGCTGGAGGGGAAAAAAGCCCTTCGGCAGGCATCCTTCCGCCAAATGAGCTTTGGGGTCGAGGCGCTGGACAGCCTTCAGGGCTACAGGCCGAAGCGCGCGGACAGGGCGGATCGGCGGGTGGTCCCGGGGATCCTTCCCCCGCCGCCGGAGGGATGGGAATACCCGAAGCAGCTTGCGGAGCTGTCGGGGGATAATTTCATTGCAGTGGTCCACATCGATGGAAACGCGATGGGAAACAGAGTGAGCGGGCTGTATCAGCGCTGCGGCACAGACTGGGACGCCTGCCGGAGGAGCCTGCGCCGCTTCAGCGAAGGCGTACAGGCGGATTTCGAGACGGCATTCAGACAGACGGTGCGGACGCTGACCGCATCCGCCTGTGCGCTGACCCCGCCTGTGCTCCCGATCCGGCCGATCATTCTGGCGGGCGATGACGTGTGCTTTGTAACGGATGGAAGGATCGGCCTTGAGTGCGCGAGAATATTCCTTGAGCATCTGACGGACTTGGCGAATCAGGAGGATGGAAGGCCCTATGCGGCCTGTGCGGGCGTCGCCCTTATACATCAGAAATACCCCTTCCATCGGGCATACGACCTGGCGGAGGAGCTTTGCGGCAGCGCCAAGCGGTTCGGGGCCTCTCTGGACCGGGAGGGACGCGTGTCTGCCATGGACTGGCACATCGAGTTTGGGCAGCTCAAGGAGGACCTTTCTGAGATCCGCCGGGACTATGAGACGGAGGACGGCTGCCGGCTGGAGCTGAGGCCGGTGACGGTGGTCGTCCCTGAGGGCGTTGGCTCTGCCCCGGCCGGGCAGAGGACCTATGATCACTTCCGCGCGATGTGCGGCGCCATGAAGAACGAACAGGGAAAGACAGCGCGCGGCAAGATCAAGGCGCTGCGCGAGGCGCTCAAGCAGGGAGCGGTGGAAGGAGAGTTCTTCCTGCGGGACAAAAAGATACAGGACCTGCTGTATCACGGCTTTACGGCGGCGTATCGGACGGAGGAAGAGAGGGCGCGCGTATACCGTGAAATGATCGGCGGCAGGAAGCTGGACAAAAAAGCCTTTGCCGAGCTTGACGGTGTGAAGAGGTGCCTGCTTTTCGATGCGATCGAGATGATCGACCACTGTGACTTTTTGGAGGTGGCGGAATGAGTCGAAGGATCACGCTTCATGTGCAGATGAAACTGCTCTCCGACACGATCCTGGGCGCCGGCTTCAGCATTCCCGGCGGGGAGGATATAGCGGTCCGCAGGGATCCGGACGGTCATCCGTATTTGGAAGGCAGCACGCTCAAGGGACTTCTGCGGGAAAGCCTTGAAAACTGGACCGTATGGACGGGCGGGAGCGAAGCGGATGTGGAGGAGCTGATGGGCGCCTCCGGGCGGGACGGCCTTGCGGACGATCGGCGCATCCAGCTCTCGGGGTTCCGGGTACAGGATCCTCCCGCCTCGCCGGAGGAGTGCTATGGAACAAGGACCTTTACGTCGCTGACGGATGCCGGAACGGCGGAGAGTGGAACGCTCCGCATGGCGTCCTGCGTCCGCAGGGGAACGATCTTTGCCGGGGAGGTGCATTGCGCCTGCGAGGATGAGATGCTGGTGAAAAATGCCCTTGCTGCGGTCAAGTGGGTGGGCACGATGCGAAACAGGGGATTTGGACGTGTGCAGTTCCTGACCGAGCGCCGCGCTGAGCAGGATGCGGCGGCGCGGGACCTGAACGGCGCAGTCTGCATTCGCTATCAGATCCGCACAGATTCCCCTGTGCTGGTCACAGATCTCGCCCGCAGCAGGGATAACAGCTATGAGACAAGAGGGTACATCCCCGGCTCCGCGATCCGGGGGCTGATCATCGGAACTCTGGCAAAGGATGATCCGGATCGGTTTGCTGGGCACAGAACGGAGCTGCTTTCCCATCAAACGCGCTTTTTGGACGCACTGCCCGTAAGCGGCGGGAGGGCGGCGCTGCCCGCCATCAAAGGCTTTTATGAGAACAGGGACGAGACGGAGTTTGAGACCGTGATGAAGAGCGGTGCCCTTGCGCCCGGACTGAAACGCGCGAAGATCGGGAGCTTTTGCGCGATCGAGGGGGATACGCTGAGGTACTGGAGCACGTTGACCGGCGGCGCCACACGCATCCTGCGCGGAAAAGGCGACGCGGAAAAAACAATGTTCCAGACCCGCTACATCCAAAAGGGACAGGTCTTTGAGGGATATATCGAACTGGACGACCCGGCCACAGCCGGGATGATCGCGGCCGCTCTGCCGGAAACGGTGTGGCTGGGTGCGGACCGGTACGGGGGCTTTGGAAAATGCTCCGTGCTCTGCTGCGAGGCGGCGGAGAGCCCCCCGTGGCGGCGGGAGTATGGGTGCCGGACGCAGGAGGAGGTCACGCGGGAGCTTTATCTGCTTGCGGTATCTCCGTTCACCATGCTGAATACAGCCGGAGACCCCTGTGGACTGTCAACAGAAGATCTGGCGGGGAAACTGAGCGTTGGCCGGGTTTCAGTCGCTGTGTGCAGCACCTCCATGTCAGAATACGGCTCTTATAACCGGACGTGGAAGAGCCGGGACGCGGCGGTCCGCATGTATGACCGCGGGAGCATCTTCAAGCTGTGCTGCGACCGCGCGCCGGATATTGAGAGACTTCATAAGATCGAAAGAGAAGGTCTCGGCATTCGCAGGGCGGAGGGCTTTGGACAGGTCCTGTTCTTACGAAAAAAGCTTTTTGAGGCGATCCGCCAAAAAGCGGCTGCGGAGGGAACATACGCGGCGCAGGGGGAAAACAGGGCGGCCGCCGTGCGCCGCGCCCGCTGCCGCTGGGTGATGGATCATGCGGATGAGCTCAGAGAGAGCGGGCTTTCATCTGCCCAGCTGGGGACGGTCCAGGCG
>CAKUHX010000157.1 GCA_934659475.1 uncultured Oscillospiraceae bacterium | reverse complement strand
CCGCTGAGATCCGGGAGACGGGCTCTCTGGTGCTGTCCGCCCGGCTTTTTTCTGAGATCGTGCGGAAAATGCCCGATGACATGGTCACCTTCGTCTCCAACGGCTATAACGTGAACATCAAGTGCGGCCTGTCTGAGTTCAATATCCTGGCCACCGACCCGGAGGAGTTCCCCGAGCTGCCCGAGGTGGACCAGCAGAACGCCCTGACCCTGCCCCAGCCCGTGCTGCGGTCCATGATCGGCCAGACCCTGTTCGCCGTCAGCACCAACGAGAGCCGGCCGGTGCACACCGGCTCCCTCTTCGATGTGGAGGGGGACAGCCTGTCCGTGGTGTCGGTGGACGGCTACCGTCTGGCCCTGCGGAAGGAGACGGTGCAGGAGAAGCACGGGGCGGACAAGTTCTCCTTCGTGGTGCCCGGTCCCGCCCTGAGCGAGGTGGAGAAGATCTGTTCCGGCGAGGAGAAAGTGACCGTCACCCAGGGCGCCCGGCACATCCTGTTCAAGGCCGGGGACATCCTGCTGGTGTGCCGCCGGCTGGAGGGGGAGTTCCTGCCCTATAAGAACGCCATCCCTCGGAACAACACCATCGGTATCTCCGTAGACAGCCGCACCCTGATGGCCAGTCTGGAGCGGGTGTCCCTGATCATCAGCGAAAAGCTCAAGTCCCCCCTGCGGTGCGTGTTCGGGGACGGGGAGCTGTCCATCACCACCAAGACCGCCATCGGCGATGCCGCCGACCAGTGCCCGATCGAGGGCAGCGGAGGCGGGCTGGAGATCGGCTTCAACAACAAGTACCTGATGGACGCGGTGAAGAACGCCCCGGCAGAGAAGCTGCGCATGGAGTTCACCACCGGCGTGGCCCCCTGCGTCATCCTGCCCGCCGAGGGGGAGGAGAAATTCGTCTATATGGTCCTGCCCGTGCGGCTGAAGGCGGGCACTTGAAAAGCATGAAATTTTTTCTGGATCTATTGTGGTGGTTTATCCTTTTTTGGGTCATCGCTCTGGCACTGGCCTTTATCATCCCGAGAATACTTTAGAGGTTTTTTATGGAAACACACGAGATCAAGATCCACACGGAATATATCAAGCTCCAGGATCTGCTGAAGTTCGCCGGCGCGGTCGAGACCGGGGGCGACGCCAAGCTGATCATCCAGGAGGGGCGGGTGCTGGTCAACGGCGAGGTCTGCACTATGCGGGGCAAGAAGCTGCGCCCCGGCGACCGCTGCATCCTGGATAACGAGCTGATCCTCACTGTCATATGATCCTCCGTTCCCTTACGCTGGACTACTTCCGGAACTATGTCCATATGCAGGCCGGCTTCGACCCCCGGGTGAACCTGATCTACGGGGACAATGCCCAGGGCAAGACCAACCTGCTGGAGGCCATCGCCTACCTGTCCTCCGCCAAGTCCCACCGCACCCGGTTCGACCGGGAGCTGATCATGATGGGGGTAGACTCCGCTTTTCTGAAGGGGGAGATCCAGGGCCGGGGCCGGGACTTCACCCTGGAGGCCGACCTGTTCCGGGGCCGGGGGCGGCAGCTGCGCTCTAACGGGGTGCGCCTGAAAACGGCGGCGGAGCTGTCCGGCATCCTGACCACTGTGCTGTTCTGCCCGGAGGACCTGTACCTGATCCGGGAGGGGGCGGCCGCCCGGCGGAAGTTTTTGGATGCCGCCATCTGCCAGCTGCGGCCCCGGTACGCCGCTGCTTTGGCGGAGTATAACCGCCTGTACGACCACAAGACCCGCATCCTGCGGGACTGGCAGGAGGAGCCCTCCCTTTTGCAGACTCTGGACGATTTCAATTTGCGCATGGCCCAGACCGGGGCCATCCTGATCCACTACCGGGCCCACTTTGTCAAGCGCCTGCAGGAACACGCCCCCGCCATCCACGGGGACTTCTCCGGCGCGCGGGAGCGGCTGGGGCTGGAATACGCCACCGTGTCCACCGTGGACGACCCCCTAAAGATCCCACGGGAGCTGCTGCCCCGGCTGCTGGAGCATCAGGAGAGCCACCGCCAGGCGGAGCTGGATGCCCGCCAGTGCCTGTCCGGCCCCCACAAGGACGACCTGCTGGTGACCATCAACGATGTCCCGGCCAAGACCTTTGCCTCCCAGGGGCAGACCCGCACGGCGGCCCTGTCCCTGAAGCTGGCCCAGCGGGAGATCATGGAGGAGGAGACAGGCCAGTGGCCGGTGCTGCTTTTGGACGATGTTTTATCAGAGTTGGACGCAAAACGGCAATCTTTCGTCCTGAACCGCATTAAAGGGGGCCAGCTTTTCATCACCTGCTGCGAGGAGGAGAAATTGGAAGGCCTGGAGGGCGGAAGAGCGTTCCAGGTGAAGAACGGGGCTGTGATCGCGGAGTAAAGGCGGATATTCTTATGGATTCGTTGCCCACACCATGCAGGGTCCGGGGGTCATAGGGGCGGCCCGCAAAGCGTAGGGCGCGACGACTCGGCGCGCCGCAAAGCCCCCTCATCCGGCCCTGCGGGCCACCTTCCCCCCTGGGTGGGGAAGGCTTGTTGGGTGCGTTTTACAGGCTTCCCCCCTTAGGGGGGAAGCTGTCGAGCGAAGCGAGACTGATGAGGGGACTGACGGTAGAAGGACGGGGGATATTTCGCCCCCGGGCGAGGTACTTTCCAGGGATGGAAAGTACCCAAAGATCCCCGGGCCGTCGTCCTCACAAAGTACGCTTCACTCGGAACGCCCAGGCGCGGGCATCCCTCGCTGCGTTTCCTTGCTCGTCCTCTCCCCAACAAAGCCTTCGGCTTTGCCGGGGACCCCATATTCGGCGGTGCCAGCCCCCTTTCACAAGGGGGCCTTAAGACGGGTGGATAAAAGAACATTCGATCCTACGAACAGGCGGTGCCATCATGTATTTACATCTCGGACGATCGGTCATAGTCCACCACAAGGACATCATCGGCATCTTCGACCTGGACAACGCCAGCTGGGCTTATAAGACCCGGGAATTTCTGGACCGGGCGGAGGAGGAGGGCAGGGTGGTCTCCGCCTGCGGCGACCTGCCCCGCTCCTTTGTGGTGACCGGGGCGGGGGAGAGGACCACCGTCTACCTGTCTCAGCTCAGCTCCGCCGCCCTGATGGGCCGGGTGGAGCGCAACAGCTTTGAATAGCGGAACCTCTGGTATTCCCCTAAAATGGAATTTGTCATTCCGAGGCAGTGACCGATGTCACTGCCGTGGGAATCCGTATCTCAGAAGTTTGAGAAAACGGATCGCCGCGCCAGTTTGCCAACTGGCTCGCGATGACAAGATCCTAAACTCCGTAGCATTGCCTGGAGGAAAGACACGGAATACTGAATTTACAGACTTCCCCCGTTCCGGGGGTGAAGATGATCCGGCCGGCGGCCGCAGCACGACGAAGGAGAGAAACTATGGCAGAAGAACTTTTGAATTCCACCCAGGTGGAGCACGCCTACGGCGGCTCGGAGATCCAGGTGCTGGAGGGACTGGAAGCAGTCCGCAAGCGTCCGGGCATGTATATCGGCTCCACCAGTGAGTCCGGCCTGCACCACCTGGTGTACGAGATCGTGGAC
>CAKUHX010000156.1 GCA_934659475.1 uncultured Oscillospiraceae bacterium | reverse complement strand
GCGCAGCTCTGGGCGCTGGAAGGCAGTTACTTCTCCTTCCTGTCTGCAGGCTTCGGCGGTACCATCACCGGCGTGGGCTGTTCGGTCGGCATCATCGATGACCCGATCAAGAACCACATTGAAGCCTATAATGACCGCCTGCTGGAAGATCAGTATCGCTTTTACGGGGACACCTTCCTCTCTCGCGTCGAAGAGGACGGCATCCAGATCATCATCATGACCAGATGGTCCTCCAAGGATCTCTGCGGACGCATTCTCGCATCAGAAGACGGTCCGGAATGGTACGAGTTCCGGCGCGCTGCTGTTGTGGATGGAGCATCCCATACGATGCTCTGCTCGCAGCTGCTGTCCTGGGAGCGTTACCAGCGCATCCTGCGCAGCACCAGCCCGGACATCGTTCAGGCCAATTACAATAACCAACCCATTGACGTTAAAGGCAAGCTCTATCCGCATTTTGCAACCTATGCGCCGGGACAGGCTCCAAAGCCGGAGCGCATCGTGGCCTATGTTGATACGGCGGATACCGGATCGGACAGCCTGATGTGCGCCATTGCCGGGCAGTACCAGGGCGAGGGCTATATGCGGGACGTCTACTTCACTGCCGCACCGATGGAAGTGACCGAGGCGGAAACCGCCCGTCGGCTACATGAGAATGCAGTGGATTACTGCCTGATTGAAAGTAATAACGGCGGACGCGGCTTTGCCCGGAATGTGGAGCGCATTCTCTGGGAGCGCTACCGCAACCGGCATTGCACCATCAAATGGTTCCACCAGAATGAGAACAAGCAGGCCAGAATTCTGGCAGGCAGCAGTTATGTCATGAACCACCTGCATATGCCGGACGATTGGATGGTGCGCTGGAAGGACTATTACACAGCAATGACCGGATACAAGGCGACCGGCGGCAATGCACACGACGATGCGCCGGACGGCACGACAGGACTGGCAGAACTGATTCAGGGCAAGGGCGGGCGCAGAGACCCGATCATCTACTAGTAGGAGGTGAACACAGATGCCATGGATGTACAATCTTAAAGCACGCGCGCTGGCATTCAAGGCGGCGGTGAGCCGCAATCCGGTTCAGGCGCTTTCCCGCGCACAAGGCTTTTTCCAGGGGCGTGTGGCAGAGCCTCCGGACCGTGATACCGCGGAGTGGATGCGCGCCTATGCGACTTCGCCCCGCCTTGCGCCCATCACCAAAATTGCGGAGAATGTCGCAGGGGTGCAGGGCAAGCTCTACCGGCGCGACGCCAAGGGCGCACTGACGGAGATTGAGCAGCATCCGTTTCTGGATTTCTGGCGCAGGCCCAACCCGCTGCCGCAGATGACGAGCGCAGCGCTCTGGCGGCTGATGACGGTCAGCCGTTATCTCAAGGGAGAGGCTTACGCGATCATTGAGCGTGACCGCAAGGGCTGCCCGAAGGAGCTTTGGCCGGTGCCATCGCAATGGGTACAGGCAACGCCGTGCATCGGAAAGCCGTATTATGTGGTGCGCAATCAGGACGGGCGGCAGTTCAACGTCCCGGTGGAAGATATGTATGCCGAGTTCGATCTCGACCCGTCGAACCCTTACGGCCGCGGCCTGGGCATTGCCGAGGCTGTGGCGGACGAGGTAGAAACCGACGAATACATGGCAAAATTCGCTAAGAGGTTCTTCTTCAACGATGCGACACCCGCAACGCTGGTGACGCTACCGGAGGCAACGGACGAACAGATTGCCCGATTCCGCGCATCGTGGGACAGCCGGTATCGCGGAATCGGGAACGCACATAAGCTGGGCATTCTGCCATATGAGGGCGCAACCGTTACCCGTCTTTCGGAAAGCCCGAAGGAAATGGATTTTACGGAATCCCGGCGCTTTCTGCGCGATGCGGTTAACCAGCATTTTGGCGTGCCGCCGGAGCTGCTGGGGATCACGGAGAACAGCAACCGTGCGACCAGCGAAAATGCCAAGGCGATCTTCGCTGAAAACGTGCTGCAGCCATTCCTGCGCACCCGCCAGGACGCCGTCAATGCGCAGCTGCTTGCACAGTTCGGCGATGAGGCACTGCTCTGGGAATATGAGGACGTCATTCCCGAAGACAGTGAGTTCCGCATCCATGTGATCGGCGAGGCATTCATGCGCGGTGCGGTAGACGTAGATGAATATCGTGAAGCACTGGGGCTGGATGCAGATCCGGTTAACGGCAAGGTGCGTTATGTCCCGGTATCGTCCGTGCCTTACAGCGCGGATGAATCCATGACCGATATGGATCTTTCGGCGTATCCGGATCTACAGCAGAACCAGGAAAAGGGACGGAACACAAAGGGTTTTACCAGGCACCACCGGCAGCGCGTGCAGCAGCGTATGGCGCGGGAACAAATGCGTTTGCGCAGGCAATGCACGCCGGTGGTGCAAAGCTATATGCAGAAACAGAGCAACGCGATCGTGCAGGCACTGGATGGACGGAAGGCTGACGATCATTGGTATGACGATCTGCTGGCAGCGCTGACCGCCGGATCTGAAGAGGACCTTTGGGCAGCGGCGCAGAAGCTCGCACAAGCGCTGCTCGACTGGAACGCGCAGGATGCGTCGTTGGGGCGAATTCTGCGGCCGGTCTGGGAAAATGCCTTTAGCACAGGCAGTCAGGTTGCCTCTCAATCCTACGGCATTCCTGCCGTACAGAACACACGCCTGACGCAGCATCTGCTGCAATACGGCCTTGCCCGTGTACAGAAGATCAATAACACGACGCGGCAGAAACTGGCGTTGGCGTTGGCACTGGGTGTGCAGGCGGGCGAAAGCCGTGCGCAGCTCGTTGATCGTGTACAAACCGCGATGAATACCAATCGGGAGCGCGCGCAGATCATAGCCGATACCGAAGTGCATACCAGCATCCAGAGCGGCAGCTTCGAGAGTATCCGCTCCTCCGGCGCGAAGTTCAAGACCTGGCTCTCTTCCGGAGACGACGCCACACGCATGTCGCACCAGTTGCTCAACGGGCGGACAATCCCGATGAATGAGCGATTTGAGAACGGCTGCCTCTATCCCGGCGATCCGGCAGGCGCGCCGGGTGAGATCATCAACTGCCGATGCGACGTCGTCCCTGCCGAAGATGACGATGCGGCGCAGGAGGCGTGGGATAATGAGCAGCGGCGGCTAAGCGAAGTTGATGAGACCTCGCGCTTGGAAATGTGGCTGTCGGACGATTTGTATTTTGACCGTTTGGACCGCAGTGCATTGCAGTATCGAACGGCTCAAGCCATTCCTCCGATCGAAGGCTATACGGACGTTTTTATCCATGGAGATCGAAACGGGTATAGCGCGTACAATAAGCTAACAGACAGGTACAATGATATTCTGCCGGAAAGGCTTGCGGGAATGATTCGCAATACGCAATCCTATAAAGGCGGACCGGTTCGATTGATATCCTGCCAGACAGGCTGTTACCCAGATGGTCCTGCGCAGCAGTTGGCTGATGCTTTGGGCGAAATCGTTATGGCACCCAAGGAAACGGCATTGGTGCTGGAAAGTGGTGAAATCGTTGTAAGCGATCGAATCGCTCAAATGAATGCAGATCG
>CAKUHX010000155.1 GCA_934659475.1 uncultured Oscillospiraceae bacterium | reverse complement strand
CACTTTTGGTTTGTGTTCCTCTGGATTCTTCTTTCTGGGCAATGTTATCAGTCCTTATCTGTCAACTGCAAAATAGATGCAATATGAATTTATCCTCTTCGATTGGCAACGGGGTAGTTGCCATGTAACTGGCGAAAATTTTTCAGTGCTGCACTTTCTTTTAAATCGCACTCGTCACGATCTTTGCAAGTCTTGCACTCCACAATCAGATTTTCAAATCCCCGGATCTGTCGGATCGCACGGCCGCCCCGGTGGCTCTTTCCGTTATGAAACAGCGTCCTCGCATACTGCATCAGCCGCTGGCGCAATCCTCTTTTCCCTCCGGCTTTTCCGATATACAAAATCGAACAGCCATTTTTCTTGTAAATTTCAGAAAGTCTGGCCGGATCATAGGCCGCCTTTCCCCTGTCTTCAGGTGCTGGGTCGTCAAAGTAAATTTCCATTCCATCCGGGACTTCAATTTTATAAATACCGGCTTTAGCAGGGATATCTTGACGACGGCTTTCTATTTCCCCTATTTTCATTTTCACTGTACACAATTAGATTTCCCCCTCCGGTGCATACTGTTTTCCAAAGGGGGTGGCGGCCAGGCCGCCCTTCCCTGTCTCCTTCAGGCTGTGGGGCAGGGCATCCCCCACCTCCCGCATGGCGTCCAGCACCTGGTCCGGAGGCACCCGGCTGGTGATCCCCGCCAGGGCCATCTGGGCGGCGGACAGGGCGTCCATGGCCCCGATCACGTTGCGCTTGACGCAGGGCACCTCCACCAGACCGCCCACGGGGTCGCACACCAGGCCCAGCAGAGCCTTCACCGCCATGGCGCAGGCGTCCGCCATCATTTCCGCCGTACCACCCATGAGGAACACCAGGGCCGCAGCGGCCATGGCGGCGGCGGAGCCCACCTCCGCCTGACAGCCTCCCTCCGCCCCGGAGATGGATGCCCGGCCGGCGATGACCATACCGAAGCCCGCGGCCACATACAGGGCCTGGATCAGCTGCTCCTCCGTCAGGCCGAACCGCTCCCGGCAGGGCAGCAGCACCGCGGGCAATACGCCGCAGGAGCCCGCCGTAGGGGCGGCCACGATGCGCTTCATGCAGGCGTTGCACTCCCCCATGCGCAGGGCCCCAGCCATCACCGCGGACAGGAATGGGCCGCACAGGGTGTCGCCCCCGGCGCCGTACCGGGCCATTCTGCCCCCGTCGCCCCCCACAAGGCCGCTGGCGGAGCGGTCGTCCTGCCGGTAGTTCTCATCGGCCTGGACCATGGCCCGCAGCAGGCGCTCCATCTGCGCCCAGGAGGCCGCTTCGCCGATCCCTTGCCGCTGACAGTCGCTGATCATGATGTTCTTCCAAAGGGGCAGTCCGCTGCTCCCACTGTCCTCCAGCATCTGCTGGATCGAGGTAAAATCGATCATCCCAACGCCTCCTGTTCGGGCACGCAGCTGTTCACCTTCAAGATCCCGGGCAGGGCGCGGATCTCCTCCTCCGCCTCGTGCCCCGCAGGCTGGTCGCACTCAATGACCATCACCGCGCTGCCCCCCCGGCCGCCCCGGGTCAGCTGCAGGGTGGCCACATTCACCCCCCGCCGGGCCAGCACACCGGTGACCTGACTGACGCAGCCGGGCTGGTCGGTGTTGTGCACCACCAGGGTAGGCAGCTCGCCGCTGAAGGAGGTGTCCATCCCGTCCAGGCGGAACACCTTTACCCGGCCGCCCCCCAGGGAAGAGGCTCCTACCTCGATCCTGCTCCCGTCCGCCCCGGTCAGCCGCAGCAGGGCACTGTTGGGGTGGACCTCCCGCAGGACGCAGGTGCCGAAGGTATATTCCAGCCCCCGCTCCGCCGCCAGGGCAAAGCTGTCGGGCACCCGGGGGTCATCGGGGAACAGGCCCAGCAGCCCGGCCACCAGAGCCTGGGGCGTACCGTGGCCTTTCCCGGTAGAGGCGAAGGAGCCGTGGAGCAGTATCTCCGCCTTCACCGGCTCCTGCCCCAGCAGGGCCCGGGCCATCTGTCCAATTCGGACCGCCCCCGCCGTGTGGGAACTGGAGGGGCCCACCATCACAGGGCCGAGGATGTCAAACAGATTCATGGGGGCTCCTTTCTGTGCGGGCGGATGGGGACATCCGCCCCTACGGGGGGATCCGTGCTGTTCGCGACAGCTCAGCGCTTGGCGGACACGCTTCGCCTGCTCACGACGCGCGGCTTCCCTTCGTCTCGGGCTGGTGTCGGCGGCCTGCGGCCGCCCTCCCTCGCCCTCGCTCCGGTCCATCCGTGCTGTTCGCGACAGCTCAGCGCTTGGCGGACACGCTTATGAAATATCCGCCAGATCCAGGTATTTATACCCGCTGTCGGCGATATGGTTCTTTCGGCCGGTCAGATCGTCCCCCAGCAGCAGATCGAACACCTGTGCCGTCCGGGCGGCATCCTCGGGCATGACCTTGATCAGCCGACGGGTCGCCGGGGACATGGTGGTCAGGGCCATCATCTCCGGGTCGTTCTCGCCCAGGCCCTTGGAGCGCTGCACGTCATATTTCTTCCCCTCCAGCCCGGCCACGATCTCCGCCTTCTCCTTGTCGGAGTAAGCAAACCAGGTCTTTTCCTTACAGGTGATCTCATACAGGGGGGACTCGGCGATATACACATAGCCCTTCTGGATCAGGGTGGGGGTCAGGCGGTAGAGCATGGTCAAGATCAGGGTGCGGATCTGGAAACCGTCCACATCGGCATCGGTGCAGATGACGATCTTGTTCCAGCGCAGGCTGTCCAGATCGAAGGAGTTCAGATCCTTGACCCCCTTGTGCTGCACCTCTACCCCGCAGCCCAGCACCTTGATCAGGTCGGTGATGATCTCCGACTTGAAGATGCGGGTGTAGTCCGCCTTCAGGCAGTTCAGGATCTTGCCCCGCACGGGCATGATCCCCTGGAAATCCCCGTCCCGGCTGAGCTTGACAGCGCCCATGGCGGAGTCGCCCTCCACGATATAGAGTTCCCGCTTGGACACGTCTTTTGTGCGGCAGTCCACAAATTTCTGCACCCGGTTTGACAGATCCATGGTGCCGGTGAGTTTTTTCTTGATGTTCAGCCGGGCCCGCTCCGCCGTCTCCCGGCTGCGCTTGTTGATCAGCACCTGTTCCATGACCTTCTGGGCGTCCATAGGGTTTTCGGTGAAGTAGACCTCCAGCTGGGAGCGGAGGAAGTCGGTCATGGCCTCCTGAATGAAGCGGTTATTGATGGCCTTTTTGGTCTGGTTCTCATAGCTGGTCTGGGTGGAGAAGCTGCTGGACACCAAGATCAGGCAGTCCTGAATGTCGTTGAAGGTGATCTTGCTCTCGTTCTTATTATACTTGTTCTGCTTTTTCAGCCAGGCATCTATGGCGGAGACGAAGGCGGACTTCACCGCCTTTTCCGGGCTGCCCCCGTGCTCCAGCCAACTGGAGTTGTGGTAATACTCGATGATCTGGCTCTTGTTGGAGAAGCAGAAGGACACCGACAGCTTGACCTTGTACTCGGGCTTGTCCTCGCGGTCGCGGCCCCGGCGCTCCGTCTGCCAGAACACGGGCAGGGTCAGGGC
>CAKUHX010000154.1 GCA_934659475.1 uncultured Oscillospiraceae bacterium | reverse complement strand
TCGTGGCCCGCAGCGACAAGCCCCGTGCCCTGCCCTTCC
Source organism: uncultured Oscillospiraceae bacterium (assembly GCA_934659475.1). Taxonomy (GTDB): domain Bacteria; phylum Bacillota; class Clostridia; order Oscillospirales; family Oscillospiraceae; genus Lawsonibacter. The sequence goes on along the minus strand of CAKUHX010000154.1, from coordinate 3,530 downwards.
AGAAGTGGCTGGCCGGTGAGGTCCTGCCCGCCCTGCGCAAGGGCCATTACGAAACGCCCGGCTACAGGGAACGCATGGAGCAGTACCGTACCGCTTCCTTCACCCAGCCCGAGGCCGCCCGCTACCTGCGTCCCGCCATGCGCGAACGTCTGCTCTCCAACGCCATCCAGACGGCCAAGATGTGCGGCAACACCGACCCCGCCTTCGTGGACGGCCTGTATGCCCGATACTGCGCCATGGTGGCCGGAAACGTGCAATCCCCTGCCGACCGCAACGCTTCGCCGGAAACGCCCCTGCATCGTGAAGAACAGGCGGCGATGGTCCATCGCTTCGTCAAGGAACGCTGCACCTTCGCCCGTGGCATGTCCAAGTCCGCCACGCGGCTCTATGTGGCCTTTCGCGAATGGTGGCAGGACCAGTCCGCGACGCCTCCGGCTTCGCAGCGCCTCTTCGGCATGATCGTCAAGGAGTATTTCCCGTCACGACGCCGGGGCGGCCATTTCTGGTACTATGACATGGCCCTCGTGGGCGAATAGTGCCTTTTCGGGAGCATCACGGCCTGTGTCTGATGCCCCTGCCGACAGACGAAAGGGCCGGGGCTTCCCCGGCCCTTCCCTTTTTGGAGGTCCCATGCCGGAAAACGTATCACCTTCGCGCGTCTACAAAACTCAGCTGGATGCTGTGGCCTACCTGAAGGACGCGGGCTACAAATGCAGCAAGAGCCAGTTCAACCGGGACGTGAAGGCCCGCAAGGTCCCCCGGACCCCGGAAGGCTGGTTCGATGAGACTGCCCTGCTGGGCTATGCCAATGCCAATCTGACGCCAGCCGGTCAGGTGGCGGACCGGCAGCTGGCCGATGCCACCACCAGCCGCTTGTCGGCAGACGCGCAGCTCAAGCGCTACCAGGCGGAGCGGGCGCGCCTGAAGCTGGAGAAGGAGCAGGGCCTGCTCATGCCCCGGGCCGAACATGAGCGAGATCTGGGCGCCCGTGCCCTGTTCTTCAGGAACGAGGTGCGCAACTTCATCCACCTGCATGGCGCCACCCTGATCCACCTGGTGGGCGGCGATGAAGGCCGGCTGCGCGAGCTGGTGCAGTGGTGGATGGAGACCACGGAGATCTGGATGGATGCCTGGAGCGGCGAGAGGGAGTTTGTGGTCAACGAAGAAGACGACGGCGCGGATGCGGACGCGCCGGGTGAGGAGGATGCGTGAAGATCCGGTTTTGTGAGGCCGAACGCCGGGTATTTGCCCGGCGTGAAAAGCTGACCGTTTCGCAATGGGCCGGCAAGTACCTGATCGTGCAGGACGGCATCTACCGCGGCAGCCCGCTGCGGCTGGATGTATCGCCCTTCCTGCGCGGTCCCATGGACGCCTACTCACGTCCAGGCGTGCGCGAGGTGGTGGTCTGTGGTTCCCTGCAGGTAGGCAAGACGCTGCTGCTCTATGCCTGCCTGGGATGGTCCATGGACTACCGTCCGGGCATCAAGATGCTGGCCATGCCCACCCGCGAGTCCCGCGACCGCGTGGTGGAGAAGAAACTGCGGCCCATGCTCCAGGGCAGCCCCGTGCTGCGGCGCATGGTAGCCAAGTACCGGCGCGAGAACATCCTGCTCAAGGACGGCACCAGCATCGAGCTGGCCACGGCCGAATCCCCCAGCCAGCGCGCGTCCATCACCGTGCAGGATCTGTTCGTGGACGAAGAGGACCTCTACAGCCGCAGCGGGGACTCCTCCCCTCTGGAGGATTTCAAGGGCCGCACGCGCTCCTACGGCGACTTCGCCAAGATCATCCGGGCCTGCCAGCCCAAGGGGGACGAAAGCTCGTCCATCTGGACAGGCATCACCAGACAGGTGGACCAGCTCATGTGCTACGAGGTGGTCTGCCCTGCCTGCCGTCATCAGCACCTCATGGACGTGGACCGGATCGTGGTCCCCGACGGAGAGACGGACCCGCGCCTGATCCGCTCCCGCAAACTGGCGCGGTACCGCTGCCCGCATTGCCGGTACCTCTGGAGCGATCATGCCCGCGACCTGGCTGTGGCCTCCGGGCGCTGGCGCCCCTACGTCTGGACCGGAGCGGCCTTCGAACCCGGTCCGGACATCAGCGATGCCCGCAGCATCGGTTTTCACCTGCCCGCGGTCCTGTCCCGTTTCGTCAGCCTCTCGGATCTGGCGGCCCGGCGTATCCTGGCCGGGAGCGATGACCCGGCCCAGCAGCGCCAGTACCACAATGACGACCTGGGCATGCCGTGGTCGCCGGTGGAACTCCAGACCGATGTGGACCGTCTGCTGGAGCTCCGTGATCCGCACCTGCCGCCGCGCACGGTGCCTCACGGCGCGGTGGCCCTGACCTGCGGCATCGACGTGCAGAAGCGCGGTTTCTGGTATCTGGTCCGGGCGTGGATGCCGACCATGGCCAGCTATGTCATCGACTACGGCTACCTGGGCAGCTGGGATGACGTTCAGGCCCTGGTCTTCGACACCTGCTACCCGGTGCAGGGGCCTGACGGCAGCGACGTGGGCGAGCGCATGCCCATCTGGCGGGCCTGCATCGACTCCGGCGGTACCGAGACCGAGGGCGTCTATACCCGTACCGAGGAGGTCTACATGTGGGTGCGGGCCAACGGCTGCGGCGTGGTCCATGCCTGCAAGGGCGCCAGCCGCCCGCAGGCCGCACCGGTACGCTGGGTCGTCCGTGAGCGCATGCCGCACAATGGCCGCCCCATCCCCGGCGGCCTGCGGCTCTACCTCATCGACAGCGGCGCCTTCAAGACCACGGACATGGGCCGCATGCTCAACCAGGACAGCCGCCAGCCCCTGCGCTTCCATGCCGGGGCTGATGAAACGCTGGCTTCGCAGCTGTCGGCAGAGCGCATGGTGCGCAAGAACGGGAACCTTGTTTGGGTCCGGGAGCGCAAGGACAACCACCTGCTGGACTGCCTTGTGCTGTCTGCCGCTGCAGCGGATGCGTCGTGGACGCCCAGCCTGCCGCACTATATACTGCAACTGCAGTCACAGGCCCGGATGCAGAGCGAAACGCCGAGGCCCAGGGCAAAGAAACGCCCGCAGCCCGAAGCTGCGGGCCACAGATGGTAAGGGAGGGAACTATGGCTTTCACGACCACGGACGGACATACGTCCGGCGCTTCGGCCATGCGTGTGGAACAGGGACGGATGCTCTACGGCCTGCGCGAGATCGCGGCCACCCTGCGCTGCTCGGAAAAAAGCGTGCTGCGCTATGTGGCACGGTACGGCCTGCCCGCAGGCAAGATCGGCGGCCGCTGGTGTGCCGACGAAGCCCGCCTGCGGGAATGGCTGGAACGTGGCGGGGGGTCACATCCGTTGTGACCCCCTCGGTGAAGGGTCATATTCCGTTCAGCCCCCTCCGGCGGAGCAACGATTTTCTCCCGCCCCTTGACACCTCTCCCCGCTTCAGGCACCCTGATTTTCCCAACTAGCGAGGCGCGTCTGCCGCCAGCCCTGCTCCCAAGGCACGGCTATGCAGATATCTATTATTTTTGCAGCCAACTGC
>CAKUHX010000153.1 GCA_934659475.1 uncultured Oscillospiraceae bacterium | reverse complement strand
GGCCCATGCTGATCCGGGCCGAGCAGTCCGGGGACAGCAGCAACGCGCACCAGCGGGCCGCATGGGAATGCAGCGTGCGGGCCGCCCGGGCCGTGACCGTCACGGCCACGGTGCAGGGTTTCCGGCAGCAGGGCGTGGGGCGGGAGCAGTCCGGCCCCCTCTGGCAGCTCAACCAGATGGCCGATGTGGATCTTCCCTATCTGCGTATCAGCCAGCGCCTGCTGGTGGCCGGGGTGGAGTTCCGGCGTGACGCCACGTCAGGCAGTACCACCCGCCTCACCCTGCGCGACCCGGCCGCTTTTAAGCCCGAGCCCAAAAAAGAGGAAAAGGGCGGCTTCGGCAGCGGTGGCGGCGATGCCAAAATGGAGAAGGAAGTGGACCTGCAGACCCGCCTGGCTCAGGACGCCGCGGCACGGCAAAAGGCTATCAAATGAGCGACCGTCAAACTATCCGTCTTCTGGAACGATTGTCCCGCCGCATGCGCAACATCGTGGCGCGTGGCGTCATCTCGCTGGTACGTGATGCCCACAAATGGCAGTCCACCCAGCTGGAGCTGCTGGACGGCGAGGTCCTGGACGATGCCGAGCGTGCCCAGCAGTACGGTTTTTCCTCAGTCCCCCACGCCGGGGCCGAGGCTGTGGTGCTGTTCGTGGGTGCGGATCGCTCGCATCCCGTGGTGCTGGCCGTGGATGACCGACGCTACCGCGTGCAGGCCCTCAAGAACGGCGAGGTGGTGATCTACACGGACGAAGGCGACCGCATCCACCTCAAGCGCGAGCGCACCATCGAGGTGACCACCAGGCATTTTGTGGTCAAGGCCGAGGATGACGTGCGCATCGAGACCAAAAATTTCAGCGTCCAGGCCGCCCAACATGTGCAGGTAGAGACCGCCAGCACGCAGTTCGCCACCGGGGCGCTGGCATTTGGCGGCCAGGGCGGCGGCGCCGTCACGGCACAGCTCACCGGCGGCATCGTGGCTTCGCAGGATCTGCAAAGCAATAGCGGTGCCGTCTCCCTGAACCGGCATGTGCATACGGGCGTACAGGCCGGGGGTGATACGACAGCCAAGCCCGTGGGAGGATAGCATGGATATCTGTCTGCATTTTGACCAGGAGAACGGCCTGTTCGACGCTCTGCTCTCCGGGCCGCTGGCCGACCTGCAGGGCGACGATGGCCTGATGACGGCGGTGATCATCTCTCTGTTTACGGACGCACGGGCACATGACGACGATCCCCTGCCCGATGAGCGTGTGGGCGTGTCCAGCGACCGGCGAGGCTGGTGGGGAGACTGCCTGCCCGATGCCCAGGGCGAGCAGACGCTGGAGAGCATCGGCTCCCGGCTCTGGCTGCTCTGGCGGGAGAAAGATCTGGACAGCGTAGTGGCCCGTGCCAGGCAGTATGCTGAAGAGGCGCTGGCCTGGCTGACCAGGGAGGGGCATGTCAGCTCCCTGAGTGTCAGCGTGGAGCGTGTGCAGCCGGGGCACCTGGGTATCAGTGTGGCCGTGCAGCCCACCGGCAGCGATGCCCCGGGCCGCGAGTGGCGTATCACCTACGATTATCAGCAAGCCCAGCCGGTAAGCGTCCGGCTGGAGGCATAGGAGGCTGCCATGGCTTGGGACCGTCCGCCCCTCACCAGTCTGCACGAGCGCATCGCCCGTGATTTTTCGGGCCGCCTGCTGGATGGCGCCACGCTGCTCCGCCGCTCCGTGCTGGCGGTGCTGGCAAAAGTCTGGGCCGGGGCCTGTCATACGCTGCACAGCGTGCTGGCCTGGCTCTACCTGCAGGTTTTTCCGGACACGGCCGAGGGCGAATACATGGAGCGCTGGGCCGGGGTCTGGAACCTCTCCCGTCTGCCTGCCGCCGCGGCCGCGGGCGACGTGGTCTTCGCCGGACAGGACGGCGCCGTGATCCCGGCCGGGACCCTGCTGCAGCATCAGGCCAGTGGGCTGCAGTATGCCCTGGAGGACAGGGCTGTCATCGCCGACGGCAGCGCCCTGGTGCGCGTGATCGCCGTGGAGACCGGCGCCGCCGGTAACCTGGACGCCGGGGACCAGCTGCAGCTGCTCTCTCCCATCGCCGGTGTGGAGAGCGTGGCCGTAGTGCAGACAGGGGGATTGACGGGCGGCGCGGATGCCGAGAGCGACGATGCCCTGCGTGCCCGGGTCCTGGAACGCCTGCGCCAGCCGCCCCGCGGCGGCAGCATGGCCGACTATGTACGCTGGGCCAGGGAGGTGCCGGGCGTGACCAGGGCCTGGTGCTATCCCATGCATATGGGCATCGGCACCGTGGGCGTCTGCTTTGTCTGTGACGCCCAGGAGGACCCGTTCCCCTCGGAAGAGATGGTGCAGCGCGTGCAGGAGCACATCGAGCCGCTGCGCCCGGCCACGGTCAAAGAGCTGGCCGTGTTCGCCCCCGAGCCGCTGGATGTGACCGTGCGCCTGCGCATCTCTCCGGACACGGAGGCTCTGCGCGACGCTGTCCGGGCCGAGATCGAGGACGTCTTTTCCCGTGAGGGCGCTCCGGACAGCGTGCTCTACCGCTCGCATATTGCCGAGGCGGTGTCCCTGACCCCCGGCGAGCAGGATCATGAACTGCTGGAGCCTGCCGAGGACGTGGTGGTGCCTGCTGCCTACCTGCCGCGGCTCACGCAGGTGGTCTTTGAAGGCGAGGTGGAGAGCCATGCCTGAGACTGCTCTGCGTGCCCGCTCCGCTGCCGACTACCTGCGCATGCTCCAGCACCTGCTGCCGCGGGGCCAGGCCTGGACCCGTGCTCCGGGCGCCGTGCTGACCGCGGTGCTGCAGGCTTCGGCGGATGAGCTGGAGCGCCTGGATATGGCCATGCGCCTGCTGCTCATGGAGATCCTGCCCACAAGCGCCATCGCCGGGCTGGAGGACTGGGAGCGCGTCCTTGGCCTGCCTGATGCCTGCCTGCCCGCCGGGACCACCCTGCAGGAGCGCCGCAGCGCCGTGCTGGCAAAGCTGCGCGACGAGGGACGTCAGGATCTGGCCTACTGGTACGGCGTGGCCGACTCGCTGGAGTACGACGTGACCATCGAGGAGCACTGGCCTTTCTGCTGCGGCATCCACCAGTGCGCTGACCCGTCCGGCCTGACGCCGGAGGAAGTCCAGGCCCATCCCGAGATCGGCTATCTGGCCGTGCCGGAGATCCGCTGGTGGTGGAACGTCATCGTCTACGGCGACCGGCTGCTCCGCTTCCGCTGCGGCGAGAGCCTGTGCGGTGAGCTGCTCATGGACTGGCGCGCCGCCGCCTCCCTGGAGTGCGTCATGCTGCGCGACAAACTGGCCCACACCCTGCTGACCTTTACCTACGAAGAAGGAAAATAGCATGAAATACAATCCCCCCGCCGGATCCCAGGACCCCGATGCCAAGTACGTCACCGGCCAGCCCGGCAAGGTACGCGGCAGCGCCGTACCTGCCGAGGCCGTGGAACATCCCCAGCGCGAGATCGTAGAGGTCATCAAAAAGGCCGGGCTCACCCCCAGCGCTGATGACCTGGGCCAGCTCTTCCGGGCCATCGGCAAGCTGATCGGCGACAAAGTCCCCATCGCCACGAATGATACGCCCGGGC
>CAKUHX010000152.1 GCA_934659475.1 uncultured Oscillospiraceae bacterium | reverse complement strand
GGCTGGAGGGCTATTTTCAACAGGTGGAGCAGATCGAAAGCGGCCTGGAGCAGGACAGGCAGGAGCAGCTGAAAGCGGTCATAGAGGAGAAGGCGGCCGCATATATTCTGGACAAGGCGGCGCAGCTGGGCTTGAGCTGCACCGTCAGCGTGGAGTGCAGACTGGACGAGACGGGCACCCCCCTGCCGGCGGCGGCGTTCATCCGGGGGGCTGCCCCGGGGGACGCCCGGGACAGATTGTCCGCGGCCATCGCCGGGGAGCTGGGCATCCCCGTTCAGGAGCAGTATTTTGTACAGGAGGGAGCACCATGAAGCTGCAGTGGCCCGGTTTTGGAGAGCGGGGGCGTAGCCTTTGGAAACGGTACGGCCCCATGTTGCTGGTGGCCGCCCTGGGCGTGGTGCTCATGGCTCTGCCCTCGGGGCGGGAGAGCGCAGGCGCCGCCGTCCAGACGGAGCAGCAGGAATTTGACCTGGAGGGCTTTGAGGAGAAGCTGGCCCGCACCCTGTCCCGCGTCAGCGGGGCGGGGGAGGTAGAGGTGGTGCTGTCGTTGGACAGCGGCGGCCGCCAGATCCTGGCCCAGGACGTTGAGCAGGAGGGGGAGCGGGTCACCCGGGACACCGTGACCCTGAACCGGGGGGGCGGGGGGCAGTCGGTGGTCCCCCTGCAGACCGATGCCCCCCGATTCCGGGGGGCGCTGGTGGTGTGCCCCGGAGGCGGAGACCCCCAGGTGCGGCTGGAGCTGCTGAAGGCGGTATCCGCTCTGACCGGTCTGGGGGCGGACCGGGTGTGCGTCTGTCAGAGCGGCGGATGAACCGGTGTGGATCAGTCATGGAAACATGGGAATAGGAGGAAGGAAAGCATGAAGATGGCAGGTCGAAAACGGGAGGGCGGCTCCCCGCTGTGGCGGCGCAACGCGGTGGTGGCCGCTGTGGCTGTGTTCGTATGCGCGGCGGTGTATCTCAACTGGAGCTATGGCAGGGAGGAAACGGTGGGCAAGGACCTGGGAGATCCCACTCTGGTCAGCCAGAGCGACCCCCTGGTGGGCCAGCAGACCGGCGGGGCCGGGACGGAGGGGGGCCAGGCCCAGGTGACCTCCGGCTATTTCGCCACCGCCCGCCTGAACCGGCAGCAGGCCCGGGACAGTGCCCTGACTCTGCTGCAGGACGCCGCCGCCCGTCAGGACGCCGACCAGACCATGCGGGATGAGGCCAACGCCGCCATCCAGACTATGGCCGACTACACCGTCACCGAGGCCCAGATCGAAAATCTGGTGGTGGCCAAGGGCTACGCCGACTGCGTGGCTTTTATCGGGGAGGACTCCGTCAGCCTGGCGGTGGCCGCGCCCGAGGCCGGGTTGACCGACGCGGATACCGCCCGCATCGTGGATGTGGTCAACCAGACAGCGGGCTTTCCCGCCGAACAGATCAAGATCATCGAGGTGGAGTAAGAAGTAAAAAAGTCCCCTGATCCGCAGGATCAGGGGACTTTTTTATTTCTGCTTTTCCCGGTTCAGGTGGGCGTTCACCCGCTGGATGAGCATTTCCATAGCCACCAGGTTGTGGCCGCCCTCGGGGATGATGATGTCGGCGCTGCGCTTAGAGGGCTCTACATACATCTCGTGCATGGGCTTTACCGTGGTCAGGTATTGGGTCACCACCGATTCCAGACTGCGGCCCCGCTCCTTCACGTCCCGCAGGATACGCCGCAGGATGCGCACATCGGCGTCTGTGTCCACAAAGAGCTTGATGTCCAGCAGGTCGCACAGTTCCGGGTTTTGAAGGATGAGGATCCCCTCCACGATGATGACGGGGGAGGGCTCGATATGTATCGTCTCCTTGGAGCGGTTGTGGATGGTGTAATCGTAGACCGGGCAGTCCACCGCCTCTCCCCGGCGCAGGGCGCGTAGATCGCGGATCAGCCCCTGGGTGTCGAAGGACTCGGGGGCGTCGTAGTTGAGCTTGCTGCGCTCCTCATAGGTCATGTCGTCGTGGGCGAGGTAGTAGTTATCGTGGTAGATCACGCTGACGTGGCTGGAAAAACGGTCCTGCAGGGTGCGGGTAATGGTGGTCTTGCCGCTGCCGGTGCCGCCGGCGATGCCGATGGTGATGATGTCTCCCATGTGGGTGCGCCTCCTGTCATTTTTCGCCCTTTATTTTAGCACACGCCGGGCGGCAGGGCAATTTCCTTTGAAAGATTTTTCGGAAAAAATCGAAATTTTCCTTTCCCGTTGTCAAATCCGCTCCCGTGTGGTACAATAGCTGCAAACGGGGCGCTCCGCGCCCCGGCCGCAAAAGGAGCGTGACAGACAATGAGCGAGAATAAGGAGTATGTGACCCGCTGTGAGGAGCAGGGCAATATCTATATTTCCGAAGAGGTGCTGGCCGGCATCTCCGCCGCCGCCGCCCTGGAGATCGAGGGCGTCAGCGGTCTGACCGCCAATCTTGGCAGCGATATTGCCGAGCTGCTGGGCAAGAAGAACCTGGCCAAGGGGGTCTCTGCGAAGATGGAGGGGGACAAGGTGGTGGTCACCCTGTCTATCCTCATGGCCTTCGGCCACACCATCCCCGAGGTGGGCAAGGCCGTGCAGGAGGCGGTGAAGAACGCCGTCGAGTCCATGACGGGCATGGAGGTGGCCGCGGTGAACGTGAACGTGGCCGGCATCTCCCTTCAGCCCCCCAAGGCCAACCAGTAAGCCGGTCTCAAACCCAAACACTCAAACAGTGAGCGCCCCCGGCCATATCGGCCGGGGTGCTTGAGACTGTTAATAAAACAGCCCCCGGCCATATTGGCCGGGAGCTGTTTTTCTGCCGGAATGGGACGGGCCGCCCCGCGCATAGGCTGATAGGGAAAAGGAGGGGGCGGCCATGGAAAACAGATTGGCTCAGCTGCGGTATAAAGAGGTGGTCAGCGTGTCTGACGGCAGCCGCTTTGGCTTTGTGGGGGACATGGAGGTGGACCTGGACACCGGACGGGTGACCGCCCTGGTGGTGCCCGGGCGGCTGCGGCTGCTGGGCCTGCTGGGGCGGGAGGAGGACCGCTATGTCCCCTGGGACGCGGTGCGGCGCTTCGGACAGGACATCATTCTGGTGGAGGAGGAGCCCCGGCCCCGGCTGGGGGAGCGCCGCAGGAGAAAGAGCGGATGCGGATAGAGGAAGAAAATTTCCGAAAAAACAAGGAAAAAATTCTTGCGTCCCCGGACAAACTGTGATAAAATACCATAGCATTACGCATGGAGACGGATGCTCCGCCCTGTGCCCTGACCCTTCAGGGTTGGCGGGGGAGATGAGGTCTCCAGAGGGTAACAACTGAAATTACAGGAGGAAACAAACAATGGCAGTCGTATCTATGAAGCAGCTGCTGGAGGCCGGCGTCCACTTCGGTCACCAGACCCGTCGGTGGAACCCCAAGATGGCTCCTTACATCTACATGGAGCGCAACGGGATCTATATCATCGACCTGCAGAAGACCGTGAAGAAGCTGGAAGAGGCGTATTCCTTCGTGCGTGAGCTGGGCGAGAAGGGTGAGACCATCCTGTTCGTCGGCACCAAGAAGCAGGCGCAGGAGGCCATCAAGGAAGAGGCTTCCCGCGTGGGCATGTACTGGGTGAACGCCCGCTGGCTGGGCGGCATGCTGACCAACTTCAAGACCA
>CAKUHX010000151.1 GCA_934659475.1 uncultured Oscillospiraceae bacterium | reverse complement strand
GTCGAAAAAGTGGCGAAGCCACTTTTTCGAGGCAGGATGCACGCAGACCAGTCCTCGATCTCTTACGAAAAAGTCGGGCTGGTCTGCGCAAGAAGTGTCATTTCTGCCGCGCATGTCGGCGGAAATGACGGATCAAAATTTATTCCGCCGCCTGCGGGCGGCGGAACTCCCTGCGGGAGGGCTTTTTCGGCAAGCTGCAAAATGCTCCCCTCCGGCCTATGGCCGGAGCAGGGAGCCTTGTGCTGTTTACTTTTCTCAGCCCCGGGGCTGAGTCTCAACGATATAAGGAGATGGAACGATGAAGTACATTTTTGTCACCGGCGGCGTGGTCTCCGGCCTGGGCAAGGGCATCTGTGCGGCCTCCCTGGGGCGGCTGCTGAAGCAGTGCGGCCTGCGGGTGAAGAACCAGAAGTTCGACCCCTATCTGAACGTGGACCCCGGCACCATGAGCCCCTATCAGCACGGCGAGGTGTTCGTCACCGACGATGGGGCAGAGACCGATCTGGATCTTGGCCACTATGAGCGCTTTGTGGATGAGGCTTTGGATCACAAGTCCTCCGTCTCCTCCGGCGGCATCTTCTGGAGCGTGCTGAACCAGGAGCGCCGTGGCGGCTATCTGGGGGGCACGGTGCAGATCATCCCCCACGTCACCGACGAGATCAAGCGCCGGGTGTACGCCATGGATGACGGCACCGCCGATGTGTGCATCACCGAGATCGGCGGCACCGTGGGCGACATCGAGAGCCAGCCCTTTTTGGAGGCCATCCGGCAGGTAGCCACCGAGCGGGGCCGGGAAAATGTACTGTACATCCACGTCTCCCTCATCGTTTCCATCCCCGGCACGGGGGAGCTGAAGAGCAAGCCCACCCAACACTCAGTGAAGGAACTGCTGGGGGAGGGCATCCAGCCTGACATCCTGGTCTGCCGCACGGACAGCCCCATCACCAAGGACATCCGCCACAAGATCGCCCTGTTCTGCAATGTAGAGCCTGACTGCGTCATCCAGAACCTTACCGCCTCCACCCTGTATGAGGTGCCCCTGCTGCTGGCCCGCGAGGGCCTGTGCGACGTGGTGTGCCGCAAGCTGGCCCTGGGCTGCGGCAAGCCCGATCTGGCGGAGTGGCGGGCCCTGGTGGACCGCATCCAGCAGGCCGACCGCCATGTGACCATCGCCCTGGTAGGCAAATATGTGGGCCTGCACGACGCCTACCTCAGTGTGGTGGAGTCCCTGTTCCATGCAGGCACCGCCAACGGCGCCAAGGTATCCATCAAGTGGGTGGATTCCGAGACGCTGTCCTATGAAAATGTGGAGCAGACCCTGGCCGGCTGCGGCGGCATCCTGGTGCCCGGCGGCTTCGGCGACCGGGGCATCGAGGGCATGATCCTGGCTGCCCAGTACGCCCGGGAGCACAAGGTGCCCTATCTGGGCATCTGCCTGGGGATGCAGATCGCGGTGATCGAGTATGCCCGCCATGTGCTGGGCTGGGCAGATGCCACCAGTTCGGAGTTCACCTCTCTCACCGCCCATCCGGTGATCGACCTGATGCCCGACCAAGTGAACGTTGTGGATAAGGGGGGCACCATGCGCCTGGGCAAGTACCCCTGTGTGCTGTCCGAAGGCTCCAAGGCCCGGGCTGCCTACGGCACGGAGGAGATCTCCGAGCGCCACCGCCACCGCTATGAGTTCAACAACCAGTTCCGGCAGGAGCTCCAGCTGGCCGGCCTGCGGCTGTCCGGCACCTCTCCCGACGGCTGGCTGGTGGAGATCGTGGAGCTGCCCGACCACCCCTGGTTCGTGGCCTGCCAGTTCCACCCCGAGTTCAAGAGCCGCCCCAACCGTCCCCATCCCCTGTTCTGTGGGCTGGTCCACGCGGCCTTGGAGCATCAATAAACAGCAAGTGCCCCTCTGCCTGCGGCAGAGGGGCGCTTGTTCTTTATCACTTCGCTCTCCGGTAAAACACCGCCGCCAGGATCGCGCAGGCCGCGATACCCACGGCGTAAGGCACAGCCAGCAGAAAGGCCACGCTGGCCGGGGCGCTGTAACAGGCATATCGGATGCCCCACAGCATATCGCAGTATCCATAGGCCACCACAGCGCACATCACCTGGGACAGCAGGACGGCCAGAGCACCAAACAGGTAAGACAGCTTTTTCACGGGGATACCTCCTTTTTACTTTTTTCCTTTGTCCTTCAAAAGCAGCACTGCACCGACGATGACGGCGGCGACGCAGGCGATCAGGAACATCCCGTTTCCGTCGATACGGAGCATGGACGACTGCCCCAGCTGCTGGGCAGACGAGGGGAGCAGGATGGACAGCAGTCCCCACAAGATCAGGCACAGGATGCCGCCGATACAGATCACCAGACCCAGCAGCCCCTTCTTGCCTCCGGCAGTCTCCGGTGCGGGGGCCTGCGTTCCCTTCTCCTCCCGGTCCTCTTTCAGCAGGTAGTCCAGAGAGACCCCGAAGTATTCACTCAGGGCCAGGAGCTTATCGCTCTCCGGCAGGGACTGGCCGGACTCCCATTTGGAGATGGCCTGCCGGGACACCTTCAGTCCCTCCGCCAATTGCTCCTGGGACAGCCCTCTCTCCTTTCGCAGGGCATACAGCTTTTCAGATAGAGCCATACCTTCCTCCTTTCCCCCTGAGCATACCGCAGTTCCGGGTGGAACACTACATACACGGGCGTACGATCCCGCAACCTGGGGTTGCAAGTTATTTTTTCTCCCCAATTATGCCACAGCCGGTGGAAAACTTCCACTCCCACAGGCAAAAAAGCACCTGAGCAGCTGCGCTGCTCAGGTGCTTTTAACTTCATTACCGCTGATACTCAAACTCCAGGTCGTACAGGGAGACGATGTCCCCGTCCTTGATGCCCATGCTCTCCAGCTTGTCGAACAGGCCGGACTGCCGCAGCTTCTGGTCGAACCAGTTGCGGCTCTCGTAGTCGCCGAAGTTCACGTTGGCCATCAGGCGCTGGAGCCAGGGGGCCTCCACCACCCAGGTGTCATCGAACTGCTGGATCTCCACCTCGCCGCTGGTATCCACCTCCGGCGGGCGCTCCACATAGGTGGACTCATACACCACCACAGGGGGCAGATTTTGCAGCTCCTGGGCGGCCCGCTTCATCAGCTCCCGGGTGCCCATGTGGGCGGCGGCGGAGATCTCGAACAGCTCCATGCCCTGACTTTCCACATAGGTCCGCAGCTGCTCCAGCAGAGCGGGGTCCTGCATGATGTCCACCTTGTTGGCGGCCACCAGCATCTTCCGGCCCGCCAGGTCGGGGGAGTACTGCTTCAGCTCCTCGTTGATGGCCTTGAAGTCCTCCACCGGGTCCCGGCCCTCGCTGCCGGATACGTCCACCACGTGGATGAGCAGGCGGCAGCGGTCGATATGCCGCAGGAAGTCGTGGCCCAGTCCGGCGCCCTCGGCGGCCCCCTCGATGATGCCGGGGATGTCGGCCAGGACGAAGGACACCCCGTCCTCTACATACACCACGCCCAGGTTGGGGAACAGGGTGGTGAAGTGGTAGTTGGCGATCTTGGGCTGGGCCCGGCTGACCACGCTGAGCAGGGTGGATTTGCCCACATTGGGGAAGCCCACCAGACCCACGTCGGCCAGCAGCTTCAGCTCCAGCACCACGTCCCGGCTC
>CAKUHX010000150.1 GCA_934659475.1 uncultured Oscillospiraceae bacterium | reverse complement strand
AGTGGCTGGAACAGCGGGGCAGCACCGTCCTGCTGGTAGTAGCCAACGACCTGAAGGCCGCCCAGGATGCGGTGAAGTGAGAAAGAAAAAAGCACCGGGCGTCTGCTTTCGCAGACGCCCGGTGCTTTTGTGCTTTTTCGATATTATTGCACATGTGTGTGGTTGTTGATGTGCTTGGAGCAGTAGCAGTAGTAGCCGTTGCACTTGGAGCAGTAGCGGAACTCCATATCCGGGTCGTCGGCGTCGGTGATGCCGCACACGGCGCACTTGTGCAGGTAGCCCTTGCGCTCCTGCACCTCCTTCTGGGCCTTCTTGAAGTTCACCACCTGGGGGCTGGTGCGGCGGCGCACCTGCTGCCCTTTCCGGCGGAAGAGACTCAGCAGATCGTCACCGAAGAAGATGAAGTAGTTCAGCAGGGCGATGATGGGAAGGATGGCCCGCAGGATATTGCCCTGGGCCAGATAATAGGCGATGTCGAAGGCGAACAGTCCGGCATCCACATAGGCCAGCCACTTCACCTTCAGGGGGATGATGCCGTACAGCAGCACCTGCATGTCCGGGTACAGGGTGGCGAAGGAGAAGAACATGGACAGGTTCACATAGTACATGTTGGCTGTCTCAAAGTAATAGCCGTTCAGCACCTCGTGCGTGAGAGGGGCGACGGCGTAAGTGATAAAGCCCACGGCCAGATTCAGGACCACGCCCAGGAAGTAGAACATGTTGAACCGGGCGGTGCCCCACTGGCGCTCCAGCGCCGTGCCGATCTGATAATAGAAGAAGGTGCTGATCGCGAACAGCAGGCACCGGAGGAACATGCTGCTCTCCCCCGAGGAGATGGGGACGAAAATGAAGGACACCAGCCGCCACACCTGGCCGTGCAGGACCAGCTCGGGGTACAGGCGGGTGAACCAGGAGAAGGCGCCGCTGGTGAGGATGTCCCCCACGAAAACGATCATGCTGCCGATGGCCACATACTTCATCAGCTCAGGAATGCCGAAGTTGGGGTGTTTATAACAGAAGCGGTCCAGCCAGCGGGATACGGCTTTCATGGACAGCCCTCCTTTATCTTTAGAGTCTCGTCAGAAAATACAACGACCATTCTACCCGCTTTTTCGCAAAAAGTCCATGAGCAAAATGTAAACAATGGCCGGGCGCACTTTTCAACCCAGGGGAAACGTGGTAAAATAACACGGCAGAAAGACGCTTCGGCCCGCGGGGCTGAGGGCGCGCGAAAAGGAACGGGGTGTTTTCGTATGAAAGGGATCCTCTGGGAACAGCGGGTCAGCGGTGTGGTGTCCGCCCTGCTCACGGCGGCGGCGGGGGGCTTCCTGCTGTTCTGGCCCGACCGGTCGGTAGACCTGCTGTGCAGTCTGCTGGGGGCGGCCCTGCTGGTGATCGGCCTGGCCTATGTGCTGGGCTGTCTGGCCCGGCGGCGGGGCGGCGTGCCCATGTGGTTCCTGATCCCGGGGATCATTCTGGCGGCGCTGGGCCTGTGGCTGATGAAAAGCCCCTCGGCGGTGATGACTCTGGTGCAGTATGTCTTTGCCGCCATGCTGATCTTCCACGGTGTTCTGGATGTGCAGGGGGCCATATCCCTGGCCCGGATGGGCTGGCCCGGTTGGGGCTGGGATCTGCTGCTGGCCGCGTTGACGCTGGTGCTGGGCGGCGTGATCTTCTGCAACCCCATGGGCTCCTTCTCTCTGCTGGTGATGGTCATCGGCGTCTCGCTGATCTTCGACGGCATCAGCGACCTGGTCATCATCGTCGCTCTGGGCCGGGCTGACCGGCGCTTCCGCCTGAATGAGGAGAGCCGGACGGAAGAGCAGCCTCCTGAACAGGACGACGTCCATGAGTGACCTGCGGGAGGTCGATCTGGAGCGGGGGATGCCCACCGTCGGCCAGGCGGTGAAGCAGCTCACCTTCTATCTCCATAACAGCCGGGCCCAGGGCTATAAGGTGCTCAAGCTGATCCACGGCTACGGCTCCTCCGGCACCGGGGGCAGGATCCGGGTGGAGGTGCGGAAGTATCTGGGCCGTCTGGCGGCCCGGGGCGAGGTGAAGGGCTTTATCCCCGGGGAGGAGTTCTCCATTTTTCAGGAGGAGACCCGCCGGGCGCTCCTGCTCTGCGGCGAGCTGCGCCGGGACCGGGATTTGGACCGGCACAACAACGGGGTCACCTTTGTTATATTGTCGGGCGGACGGTAAGCTGTCCGCCCTTTTTATCGATTTGGGCGGGAAGTCCCGCCCGGGGAGGAGACGGAATGGAAGTCACAAAGCATGAAAAAAACGGCGTGGTCTACTATGCGTGGGATGAGATGACCGCTGCGGGGGCTGCCCACGGCTTTTCCACCCGCATCGGCGGCGTCTCCGCCGCGCCCATGGATACTTTGAATTTGGGGGCCAACCGGGGGGATGACCCGGCGGCGGTGGGGGAGAACTTCCGCCGCTTCTGCGGCGCCATGGGGGCGGACGCGGATGCCCTGGTGAAGAACCACCAGGTACACGGGAAAACGGTGCGCCCGGTGAGGGAGCGGGACATCATGCCCGACCCCGGAGCGCCGGGACGCTGCGAGGCCGACGGCCTGTGCACCGACCGGCGGGGGCTGTGCCTGACGGTGTTCAGCGCCGACTGCACCCCAATCCTGCTGTTCGACCCGGTGAGAAGGGCGGCCGCCGCCGTCCACGCGGGCTGGAGAGGGACGGCCATCGGCGCTGCGGCCCAGGGCGTGGAGCGCATGACGGCAGAGTATGGCTGTGACCCGGCGAATATTTTGGCGGCCATCGGTCCGTGCATCTCGGTCTGCTGCTTCGAGACCCACCGGGATGTGCCAGACGGCCTGCGCGCCGGTATGGGACAGGAGGCGGAGGTGTTCATCCACCCCCTGCCCGGGGGCGAGAAGTATATGGTGGACCTGAAGGGGGCCAATGCCCGCTGGCTGGAGCGGGCGGGGGTGAGAGCGGGGCATATCGCAGTCTGCCCGGCCTGCACGGCCTGCGATCCGGAGCGCTTCTGGTCCCACCGAAAAATGGGCGGCCGCCGGGGGAGCATGGCGGGAGTGATCCAAATTCTGTAATTTGTGCAAAAAAGAGGAAACAAAAAGAAAAAACGGAGAAAAAGGGAAAAAGGTGTTGACAACGCGGGGTGGTTCTGCTAATATAAGCAAGCGCTTGAGCGAGGGAAAGCCTTGTGGGCGCAGGGAAAAACCGCATAAAGGGGCCGATGTCGGGGGCTGAAAAAAGGTCGGGAGACCAGAAAAAAGTTCTTGACAAAGGCGGCCGGATGTGGTAACCTAATCAAGTCGCCTGACGAGGGCGGCGGGGTACGACAAGAAGTTCGCGGCGAATGAGAGAAAAAAGTTCTTGACAAGGCGAGCGGAATGTGGTACACTGAAAACCCGCTGTGAGTTTAGCGGCGTGCACCTTGTAAATTAAACAACGTGAAAGAAACACGAAGCACCAGAAAGGACGAGAGTCCTTCTGAACAAGCAAAAGCTTGTATGGAAGGGCCTTGACAATTCTTTGAAGCAAGAGATTTAGCTTCAATAAAACAGATCAGTTCAAGCCGAAAGGCTTGTGTTGATACCATTTTATTGAGAGTTTGATCCTGGCTCAGGATGAACGCTGGCGGCGTGCTTAACACATGCAAGTCGAACGG
>CAKUHX010000149.1 GCA_934659475.1 uncultured Oscillospiraceae bacterium | reverse complement strand
CCGGTGATGGGCACATACTCCTGCCGGCACTCCTCGTAGGTCAGCTCGATGCCCTCCTTGCGGAAGAACTCCTTGTAGGTATAGACGGCGTCCTCCACCTCTGCCCGCAGGTCCAGCTTCTCCACCGACAGGGTGAAGCGCCCCTCGGAGATGCGGGAGAACTCCAGCAGCTCCTCCACCATGTTGGTCAGCCGCCGGGCCTCGGACACGATGATGTCCATGCCCTTCTTCACGTCCGCCGGATCCTGCAGCTCGCCGCTCTGGATGGTCTCCGCCCAGCCGTTGATGGCGGTGAGGGGGGTGCGCAGCTCGTGGGACACGGAGGAGATGAACTCCGACTGGGTCTTTTCCGACTGCTGGATCTTCAGGGACATGTTATTGATGGTATCGGTCAGCTCGCCGATCTCATCGTCATACTGCTTTTCGATCTGCACGCCGTAGCTGCCGTCTGCGATCAGGCGGGCGGCCTCGGTCAGCCCAGCCAGGGGCTCCACGATGGAGCGGACGAAGTACAGGTTGGAGAAATAGACCATGGCCAGAATGGCGATCTCAATGAGCACGATGAGAGAGATAGACAGCACCAGCTGCTTCTGCACCGCGGCCAGAGAGGTGATATACCGCACCAGCCCCAGCATCTCCCCGCCGCTGACCACCGGCGTGGTCACGGCCATGATGCGCTCACCGGTGGCCGGATCACTGCCCCGCCAGGGGGCGGAGCGCTGGTTCTCCAGAGCCGCGCTGATGTCAGGGGTGTCCGGCGTCATGCCCACAGTCAGGCCCCGGCTGGTGACGAACACCACCCCGTTCACATCCAGAAACTGCAGCTCCAGCACACTTTTTTCCTCAAAGCCGTCGGCCGCGCTCTGGGCGGCGGAGCGGAACTCGGCGGCGGAATACCGGCCGAAGCCCCGGGCCATGTTCTCAGCCCGCACGGTCAGGCCGTTTTCCATATTGGAATAGTAATAGCTGCGCAGCGCGGTGGACAGGATGATCAGGATGGCCACCAGCAGGGCCATGACCACCGCCAGGCTGTTCACCAGCCAGCGCTTCCGGATGCCCCGGATCTTCACCTGATCGGTCAATGTGGTCTTTTTTGCCATCCGGGGCCATCCTCCTTTCGTGAGCAGTTGGATCGAGGGACATGACCCCTCATCCGTCCCTGCGGGCCACCTTCCCCTCTGTATGGGGAAGGCTTTACATGGGTATTTATAGGTCCCCCCTCAGGGGGGACCTGTCAAGCAAAGCGAGACTGATGAGGGGCCCATTGGTTCGCCGTTGCTGCAATCCTGTGGGGTCCGATGCCCCCATCGGGCCCTGGGGGTCATAGAGGGCTTCGCCCCCTATCCCAAAAACGGGTGGGAGGGCGGGATCTTGATCTTCACGTCCCCCACTTATATCCATACCCCCACACGGTATTTACATACGCGGGCTTCTGGGGGTTGTCCTCTATCTTGATGCGCAGGCGGCGGATGTTCACATCCACGATCTTCAGCTCGCCGTAGTAGTCCTCCCCCCACACCGCGTCCAGGATCTCCTCCCGGGACAGGGCCTTGCCCGGATTCTCCATAAACAGCTTGACGATGGAGTACTCCGCCGGGGTCAGCTTCAGCTTCTGTCCGTTTTTTTCCAGGGTGCGGTTGCGCAGGTTCAGCAGGAAGGGGGGCTGGCTGATCTCATCCCCCACGGGGGCCCCCTCCTCTCCCCCGCCGGTGCGGCGGAACAGGGCGTCCACCCGGGCGGTCAGCTCCGCCGGGGAGAAGGGCTTGGTCACATAGTCGTCCGCCCCGGTCATCAGTCCGGTGACCTTGTCCATCTCCTGAGAGCGGGCGGTGAGCATGATGATCCCGATCTTATTGTCCATGGCCCGGATGCGGCGGCAGACCTCGAACCCGTCGATCCCCGGCAGCATCACGTCCAGCAGGGCCACCTTCACATCGTGCTCCTTCTTCAGCTTCTCCAGGGCCTCCTCGCCGGTACTGGCCTCCACGGTCTGATAGCCGGCCCGCTTCAGGTTGATGACCACAAAGCTGCGGATATTTTCCTCATCCTCCAGCACAAGCACTTTTTTGGGCATATCCGTTCTCCTTTTCCTTTCCGGGCCTTTGTCAGCCGATCAGGTGGAACCGGCCCCGCAGGCCCGCCTCGTCCACGCCGCAGTCCCAGGAGGCATTCAGCAGCGTGGCGGCATAGATGGTATCGTCATCCTCCTGCAGGATGAACCGGTTGGTGGTGCTGGCCCATGCGCTGCGGTTGGGCCCGGTGAGCTTATAGATGGCCAGGAAGCGCTCCGGCTCCTGTCCCTCGCCCTTCCAGCGGGAGAAGATGACCTCCCGCTGGCCCACAGCCCGGTCCGTGCGGGAAATGGTCAGCTGGCCCACCCAGTCCTCCGGGATGTCCAGATACCAGCCGTCGGTGCGGTTATGATAGGTGGTGCCCACAACGGTGCGCTGCCCGTCCAGTCCGTACTGCCCCCACCGGGTCAGCCAGAAGTCGGTGGGACCGTCCGCCGCCGAGGGCAGGGGGGTAGACTGGGGCACCTCCAGCACGTAGTCGCCGTTGATGTCGGTCAGCTCCTGCTGGCCGCTGCCCCGCAGGATCTCCCGGCTCACGCCGCTTTCGGGGTCCATCGTCAGATCGACCAGCCTGTCCCCCTGATAGGCCACGATGTCCACCGCTCTGCCCCCCTCGGCCAGAGAGGAGCACACATAGAGGGCCGGGGTCAGCAGCTCGCCCCCCACATAGTTGGCCTGCATGCTGTCGATGGACGACGCCCGGGCGGACAGCTCCGCCGTATCCCGGCAGGACAGCACGCCGTCGTTCCAGCCATAGATCTCCAGCGCGGAGGGGCCGCCGCCGGGGTCCAGACGGCACAGGGCCACCTCGGTGCGGGTATCCCGGTCTATGTCCAGCAGGGCATAGCGGCTGTATGCGGTCAGCAGCAGCTGGGTGGCGGTCATCTCCTCGGGCGCCTGGGGCGGGGCAGCTTCGTCGGTCTCCTCTGCCGCCAGGCCGTCCATGGTGTAGACCCCCAGCTGATACAGGCCGGCACCCAGCTGCCAGCTCACCACAGTCTCTTTCGGGCCCTGGCCGTTCAGGTCCACAAAGTCCACCCGGTAGATGGCGGCCCCCTCCCCTTCGATCATGCCGGACAGGCGGTATTCATCCTGTCCGTGCCGGGTGAAGAAACAGACCTTGATGGGCTTTTCCGCCCCGGGCAGCCGCAGGAAGGTGACAGCAGTCTCCCGCTCCCCGTCTCCGTCCAGATCCTGCAGCTGTATGGTAGAGGTATTCTCCCCCGCAAAGATCACCGCATACTCCGAGCTGACGCCGTCCTCCATCTCCAGATAGGCGCGCACATCTCTGATCGAGCGGTCCAGATCATCATAGCCCGCCAGCCGCTCCGGCAGCTGGTACAGATCGTCCGCCGGACGGAAGAAGCAGCCGGACAGCACCAGCATCATCCCCGCCAGCAGCAGGGCCTTCCATTTTCCTCTCATCCTGTCCGTCCCCCTTCCATGGGCATACTGTGCCATATTGAAGTCTATTTTATATCATACCATAGTCGATCAAAAAAGAACAGCCCCAATTCCACCGCATTTTCAAGCTCATGACCGCTCTCCGGAGCAAAAAAACGCCCCCGCCCTGTAACAGGGCGGGA
>CAKUHX010000148.1 GCA_934659475.1 uncultured Oscillospiraceae bacterium | reverse complement strand
CGGTCAATCTCACCGCCGCGCTGGCCGCGCTGGGCAAAAAGGTCCTGCTGTGCGACTTCGACCCCCAGGCCAACGCCACCTCCGGCATGGGGGTGGACAAGAACACCGCCTCCCCCAACGTGTACGACGTGCTCATCAATGGCGCCGACCCCAAGCGCGGGGTGGTGTCCACCCGATATGGGGACGTGCTGCCCTCCAACAAGGCTCTGGCCGGGGCGGGCATCGAGATGATCGGCATCGAGGGCCGGGAAAAGCTGCTGAAAACCGCTTTGGATGCTCTGGCCCCCGGGTATGACTTCATCCTCATCGACTGCCCCCCCTCTCTGGAGCTGCTGACGGTGAACGCCCTGTGCGCCGCCCAGACCCTGCTGGTGCCGGTGCAGTGCGAATACTACGCTCTGGAGGGGCTGAGCGATCTGCTGGCCACGGTGCGCATCGTCAAGCGGGGGCTGAACCCCAAGCTGGGGCTGGAGGGCGTGCTGCTGACCATGTTCGACAGCCGCACCAACCTGTCCCTTCAGGTGGCTCAGGAGGTCAAGCGCCACTTCCCCGGGCAGGTGTTCGCCACCGTCATCCCCCGGAACGTGCGCCTGTCCGAGGCCCCCAGCCACGGCAAGCCCATCTCCGCCTACGACCCCTATTCCCGGGGGGCGGAGGCTTACGCCGCTCTGGCGGAGGAGGTGGCGGGAAAGCGGACCTGAGCCCGGCTTTCCCCGATCGCCGCCCACTAAGGGGGCGGCGATCCGTTGAAAATTTACAGCATCACAAATAAAGAGGTGATCCTATGGCGAAAAAGAAGGCGGAACTGGGTCTGGGCCGGGGGCTGAACGCCCTGCTGGGCGACCCGGTGCTGCAAGATCAGGGGGAGGGCTCCGTTTCTCTGCCCATCTCACAGGTGGAGCCCGGCCTGAACCAGCCCCGAAAGCGCTTCGATCCCGAGGCCCTGGCCGAGCTGGCCGACTCCATCCGGGAGCACGGCATCATCCAGCCCCTCACCGTGCGGCGGCTGAGCAGCGGCTACTACCAGATCATCGCCGGCGAGCGCCGCTGGCGGGCGGCAAAGCAGGCCGGGCTGGACGAGGTGCCCGCCGTCATCATCGAGGCTGACGACCGCAAGGTCATGGAGATCGGCCTGATCGAGAACCTGCAGCGGGAGGATCTGAACCCCGCCGAAGAGGCCCGGGGCTATCAGGTGCTCATGAATGAGTACGGCATGACTCAGGACCAGGTGGCCCAGCGCATGGGGAAGTCTCGCCCCGCCGTGACCAACGCCCTGCGGCTGCTGAATCTGCCGGAGGACCTGATGGCGCTGGTGGAGGAGGGAAAGCTCTCCGCCGGACACGCCCGGGCCCTGCTGGGGGCCCCCACCCCGGCCCTGCAGCGGCAGGGGGCCAGGGCCGTGCTGGACAAGGGGCTGTCCGTGCGGCAGACCGAGGCGCTGGTAAAGGCCCTTCAAAAGGAGAAAAAGCCCAAGGTCAGGACCGAGGACATGCTGGCCATTTATCTGGCGGATCTGGAGAAAAACCTGGGCAGCCAGCTGGGCCGGAAGGTGCACATCCAGCACAGGGGCAAAAAAGGCAAGCTGGAGCTGGAGTATTACAGCGAGGACGACCTTGAGACTCTGCTGCGCCTGCTGAACTACAGCCAGGAGGGAGGGCAGTCCACATGAGCGAAACGCCTACCCCCTCCCCCGCCCCCGGCGACAAGGACCGCCGCTCCCACCACCGCCGGCGGCGGCAGTCGGTGGTGCAGTATATCGCCGTTCTCTTCGCCGCCGCCTTCGTCCTGCTGGGCATGAGCTATGCCATGGAAAAGCGGCAGAACGCCCAGGAGGTGGACGACCTGAAGAAGCAGTCCAACTCCGCCATGCAGTCGGTGGAGGTGCTGATCCAGGAGAATCAGGACCTGAAGCAGCAGGTGGACGATCTGAAGCGCCAGCTGGAGCAGACCGAGTCCGCCCACTTGCAGAGCGAGGAGGAGCTGACCCGGGCCCAGTCCGACGCCGCCAATACCGCCGCCGCCCTGGACTGGTTCTGGCAGATCGACGAGGCCTATGTGAAGAACAAGTGGTCGCTCTGCCGCAGCCTGATGCAGGACATGCCCGAGGGGCTGGCGGCCTATCTGCCCCAGGAAAGCGTCACCGACAACGGCCGCTTCTCCCCCGCCGACCGGTATGCCGAGATCCGGCAGAAGGTGCTGCACGAATAAAACCACGTAAATACCGAATCGAAGCCCAACGGCTATGCCGTGGGTTCGATTCGGAGAGGCGGAGCAACGGAATGAACGCGCTTTCCCGCCTGTGGGAAAGCAAGTGATATGTAGTTTGCGACGCCGAGGTTTCACGTGAAACGCCCGTAGGGTGCGACGACCTGGCGCACCCAAAGAACGCCCCCTCACCCGCTCGTCCTCGCAAGCTCCGCATCATTCGCCACGGCATAAATGCCATGGCTTATTCACTCCGCTGCTCGTCCTCTCCCCAACATGACCGCTGCGCTGGGTCACGTTGGGGGCCCCAAATGGCCACCTTCCCCCCTGGGTGGGGAAGGCTTGGCGAACACATTTTACAGGCTTCCCCCCTCAGGGGGGAAGCTGTTGAGCGAAGCGAAACTGATGAGGGGGCTGACGATAGAACCCCGGGCGGCTGAGGACATCCGCCCCTACACCGAAAATGTACACGATCCCCGTAGGGGCCGCCGTCCTCGGCGGCCCGCCGGACCGTCCAACACACCCCGCCGGGGCCGCTCCATGTGCGCCTCCCGGGCGGCTGAGGACATCCGCCCCTACAATACACACAACATCCGTTCGTCTTATGCCGTAGGGCGCGACGACCCGGCGCGCCGTCGTCGCAAGAACGCCCCCTCATCCGTCATCGCCTACGGCGATGCCACCTTCCCCCCTGGGTGGGGAAGGCTTGGAAGCGGACAAAATTTCTATGCTTACAAAACTCACATCAAAGGAGATCTCATCATGTTAGACATTCGCTTCATTCGGGAGAACCCCGAAGCCGTCAAGGAAAACATCAAGAAGAAGTTTCAGGACGCCAAGCTGCCCCTGGTAGACCAGGTGCTGGAGCTGGACGGGCGCAACCGTGCCGCTATGAGAGAGGCCAACGACCTCCGGGCCAACCGCAACGCCCTGTCCAAGAAGGTGGGCATGCTCATGGGTCAGGCCAAGAAGGACCCCTCCAAGCTGGCCGAGGCCGAGGAGGCCAAGTCCCAGGTGAAGGCCAACGCCGACCGTCTGGCCGAGCTGGAGGCGCTGGAGGGCCAGCTGGCGGAGGAGATCCGCCACATCATGCTCCAGATCCCCAACATCATCGACCCCTCCGTGCCCATCGGCCCGGACGACAGCTGCAATGTAGAGGTCCAGCGCTTCGGCGAGCCCGTGGTGCCCGACTTTGAGATCCCCTATCATACTCAGATCATGGAGTCCTTCGACGGCATCGATATGGACGCCGCCGGCCGGGTATCCGGCAACGGCTTCTACTACCTCATGGGGGACATCGCCCGCCTGCACGAGGCCGTGCTGGCCTATGCCCGCGACTTTATGATCGGCAAGGGCTTCACCTTCTGCATCCCCCCCTTCATGATCCACGGCAACGTGGTGGAGGGCGTCATGAGCCAGACGGACATGGACGCCATGATGTACAAGATCGAGGGTG
>CAKUHX010000147.1 GCA_934659475.1 uncultured Oscillospiraceae bacterium | reverse complement strand
CATGGTGTCCGCGTGGACGGGGGCGAACTTGCGGAAGAAGTGATCCACGAAGATAGGGGAGCCCAGCATGTTGTCCACAGGGATGTCGAAGAAGCCCTGGATCTGGTTGGCGTGCAGGTCCATGGTCAGCACCCGGTCGGCGCCGGCCTTGGTGATCAGGTTGGCCACCAGCTTGGCGGAGATGGGATCGCGGGGCTTGGTCTTGCGGTCCTGCCGGGCGTAGCCGAAATAGGGGATCACGGCGGTGATGCGGCCGGCGGAGGCGCGCTTCAGGGCGTCGATCATGATGAGCAGCTCCATCAGGGCGTCGTTCACGCTGAACAGCTTGCCGTCCTTCACGAAGGAGCAGGTGGACTGGACCACGAATACGTCGGAGCCGCGGACCGTCTCATAGAACGAGGCGAAATTCTCCCCGTCGGCAAAGCAGCCGGTCTCGGAGTTGCCCAGGGATACCCCCAGCTCCTTGCAGATGTCCCGGGCCAGCTGCGGGTTCGAGCTGCCGGTGAACACCTTGATGTCCTTCCCGTGTGCGATCATAAGTCAATCTTCCTCTCATTTCCTGGACGGTCCGGCCCTTCCAAACCGGCGGTCCATGTATTTTGACGAGTGATTTTGGGGCGGGAACGGCCCCAATTCCGTACAATAGCATAATAACAGGGGAAGGCCCGCCGTTCAAGGGGAAAAACAAAAAAATTCCCCCGATCCTGTATTTCCGGGGAAAAAAGATGGGGAGAAAAGAGCGGTCATGTGGAAAATGCCGCATTTTGGAGGGGCGGCCCCCGGGCCGCCCGCGGGATGCGGAAAAATGCCCCGGGGCGGATGGGCCGCCCCGGGGAGGAAGGCTTATCTGATCTGGCCGTCGCCTGCGATGAGATACTTGCTGGAGCACAGCTCCCGCAGGCCCAGGGGGCCGCGGGCGTGGAGCTTCTGGGTGGAGATGCCCATCTCACAGCCAAGGCCGAACTCCCCGCCGTCGGTAAAGCGGGTGGAGGCGTTCCAGTACACGGCGGCGGAGTCTACCCCCAGCTGGAACCGGGCGGCGGCGGCCGGGTCGGCGGTGACGATGCAGTCGGAGTGCCCCGTGGAGTGGGCGGCGATGTGTTCCAGGGCCTGATCCAGGCCGTCCACCACCCCCACGGCCATGACGTAGTCCAGATACTCCCGGCAGAAGTCGTCCCCGCCCGCGGGGGTGCCGGGGATCTGTGCGGCGGCCCGGGCATCCAGGCGCAGCTCCACCGGGGGCAGGCCCTTCTCCGCCCGCCGGTCCACCAGCCGCTGCTTCAGCAGGGGCAGGAAGGCGGGGGCGATGTCCTGATGGACCAGACACACCTCGGCGGCGTTGCATACGCTGGGCCGGGAGCACTTGGCATTTTCGATGATGTTCAGGGCCATGTCGAGATCGGCGGCCTTATCCACATAGATGTGGCATACGCCGGTGCCCGTCTCCAGCACGGGGACGGTGGCGTTGTCCACGCAGGAGCGGATCAGCCCCGCGCCCCCCCGGGGGATCAGCAGATCCACCAGCCCCCGGGCACACATCAGCTCGTTGGCGCTGGCCCGGCTGGTGTCCTCCACCAGCTGAAGGGCATCCTCCGGCAGGCCGGCGGCGGCCAGCCCCCGCTTCAGGGCGGCCACGATGGCGGCGGCAGAGCGGTGGGCCTCCTTCCCGCAGCGCAGCACGCAGGCGCTGCCCGCCTTCAGGGCCAGGGCGGCGGCGTCGGAGGTCACGTTGGGCCGGGACTCGTAGATGATGGCGATGACCCCCATGGGCACGGACACCCGGCGGATGACCAGGCCGTTGGGCCGCTCCACCCGGGCCAGCTCCTCCCCCACGGGGTCGGGCAGGGCGGCCACCTGGCGGATGCCCTCGGCCATGCCGGCGATGCGGCCGGGATCCAGGGCCAGCCGGTCCAGCATCACGTCGGACACGGTGCCCCGGGCGGCCTCCAGGTCCTGGGCGTTGGCGGCCAGGATGGCCTCCTGCGCCCCCAGCAGCTCGCCGGCCATGGCCAGCATGGCGCGGTCCTTGACCTCAGTTCCCGCGGCGGCCATGGGGGCCTTGGCCCCGTTGGCCCGCAGCAGCAGTTCTTTTGTAGTCATTGCGATCTAACCTCTCTCTTGCAGGATCTGCCGGGCGGCGGCCCGGACAGTGGGGGTACACAGCGCGTCGTCCGCGATGGTGCGCAGCTCCTCGCTGTCGGCCATGGCGTACAGGGCGGCTATGTCCCCGGTGGTGGGCGCTTTTCCGTCGCAGGGGATCAGGAAGGCGGAGCGGCGGCACTCGGGGCACAGGTACAGCTCCATGGGCTGGAGCTGGGCGGTGAGCTCGCCCAGGAAGGGCTTGCCCCCCATGGGGATGGTCTGGCGGCCGCAGTAGCGCATGCGCCCGCCGCAGGGACAGAGAATGTGAGCTTCCATAGAGATTCCTCCCGCAAAAAACGTTACATGGCAGTTTATGCGGGAGCGGGAAAGGTGTGCGGGGGGCGGCGAAGCACCGGGGTCTACATATGATGTGGACAACGGACGTTGAACGTCGTAGGGGCGGATATCATCCGCCCCCAGGGGTCATAGGGGGCGGAGCCCCCTGGGACCCGACCACGACCCAACGTAGTACCCGCAAGGGGTACGCCGCATCCGTAAGGCGGCAGAGCCGCTAACGGCTGCGCTGTGGTCGTGGTCGGGAGAGGAGGAGCAAGGGAGCGGGCGCAGTTTTCGCCGCTACGGCGGAAACGGAGCTCAGCGCACTTTGCGACGACGAGGAGGGCATTAGATCTTCGCCTTGAACCGTGTGCCCGCGCTTTTCCCCTCAGCGATGTCATACAGCACCTCCGGCCGGGCGCCGTTGGCGATCACCATGTCGCACCCGGCGGCGGTGACCATTTTGGCGGCCCGCACCTTGGTGGCCATGCCGCCGGTGCCCAGGTCGGAGCCCGCCCCGGCGGCCAGAGCCTCGATCTCCGGCCCGATGGCCTCCACCACGGGGATCAGCCGGGCGGCGGGGTCCTTCCGGGGGTCGGCGGTGAACAGCCCGTCGATGTCCGACAGCAGCACCAGCAGGTCGGCCCGGGCGCACCGGGCCACGATGGCCCCCAGGGTGTCGTTGTCCCCCACCTTGATCTCGGCGGTGGCCACGGTGTCGTTCTCGTTGATGACGGGCAGGGCGCCCAGCTGGAGCAGCCGCTCCAGGGTGTTTTCAAAGTTCTCCCGGCGGGAGGGGTGCTCCACGTCCTCCCCGGTGAGCAGGATCTGGGCCACCGTGTGGTTGTACTGGGTGAACAGCCGGTCGTAGGTGTACATCAGCTCGCACTGGCCCACGGCGGCGGCGGCCTGTTTGGTGGGCATGTCGCCGGGGCGGCCGGGCAGGTTCAGCTTGCCCACCCCCATGCCGATGGCGCCGGAGGAGACCAGAATGATCTGGTGCCCCTCGTTCTTCAGGTCGGACAGCACCTTTACCAGTTCCTCCACATGGCGGATGTTCATCCGCCCGGTGGCGTGGGCCAGAGTGGATGTGCCCACTTTGACAACGATCCGCATAACATGACCTCCGATCATTAAAATATCCGTCCTCTCCCCCGGTTTTTGGGATAAGGGGCTTTGCCCCTTATCCCCACGGGGCGGCCTGTAAAGCCTTCCACCCACAGGGGGGAAGGTGGCCCGAAGGGCCGGATGAGGGGGCTTTCCTGCGG
>CAKUHX010000146.1 GCA_934659475.1 uncultured Oscillospiraceae bacterium | reverse complement strand
ACGGAGTTCGAGGGCGGCCGCCACCAGCGCCGCATCGACAAGATCATGGCGATCGAAAAGTAACGCATACAAAAAAGAGCCCTGCGGCATCGCCGCAGGGCTCCTTTTTGTATTTGAAATGAGGTTCAGCCGCCCAGATAGGCTTTCTTGATCTCCGGGCTGGCCAGCAGCTCCTGGCCGGTGCCGGAGGTGACGATCTTGCCCGTCTCCAGCACATAGCCCCGGTCGGCCACGC
Source organism: uncultured Oscillospiraceae bacterium (assembly GCA_934659475.1). Taxonomy (GTDB): domain Bacteria; phylum Bacillota; class Clostridia; order Oscillospirales; family Oscillospiraceae; genus Lawsonibacter. The sequence continues at coordinate 3,458 of CAKUHX010000146.1, read as the reverse complement.
TCAGGGCCGCCTGGGCGTTCTGCTCCACCAGCAGGATGGTGGTGCCCGCCTTGTGCAGCTCCTTGATGATGTCGAAGATCTGCTCCACCAGAATGGGGGCCAGCCCCATAGAGGGCTCGTCCAGCATCAGCAGCTTGGGCTTGGACATGAGGGCGCGGCCCATGGCCAGCATCTGCTGCTCGCCGCCGGACAGGGTGCCGGCCACCTGGGTGCGCCGCTCCTTCAGGCGGGGGAAGCGCTGGTATACGTCGGCGATGCCCGGGGCGATCTCGCTGTTGGGGCGGGTATAGGCCCCCATCTCCAGATTTTCCTCCACGGTCATCTGCAGGAACACCCGGCGGCCCTCCGGCACTTGGGCCAGCCCGTGGCTGATCACCTTGTGGGGGGCCACGCCGTGCAGATCCTGCCCGTCAAAGGTGATGCTGCCGCTCTTGGGGGTCAGCAGACCGGAGATGGTGTTCAGCACCGTGGATTTCCCGGCGCCGTTTGCGCCGATCAGCGTGACGACCTCGCCCTCGTTCACCTCGAAGGAGACGCCCTTCACCGCGTGGATGCTGCCATAATACACATGGATGTCGTTCACTGTCAGCAGTGCCATGATCACGCCTCCTTCTGCTTGCCCAGATAGGCCTCGATGACTGCGGGGTCGGACTGGATCTCCGCGGGGCTGCCCTTGGCGATGACCCGGCCGAAGTTCAGCACGCAGATGCCCTCGCAGATGTTCATGACCAGATTCATGTCGTGCTCGATGAGCATGACGGCGATCTGGAAGGTGTCCCGGATCTTGCGGATGTTCTCCATCAGCTCCGCCGTCTCAGAGGGGTTCATGCCGGCTGCGGGCTCGTCCAGCAGCAGCAGACAGGGGTTGGTGGCAAGGGCGCGGACGATCTCCAGCCGGCGCTGGGCGCCATAGGGCAGAGAGCCGGCCTTGGCGTTGGCCATGTCCTCCATGTGGAACAGGCTCAGCAGCTCCAGCGCCCGCTCGTGGGCCACCTTCTCCTCCTTCCAGAAGCCGGGCAGGCGGAGGATGCCGCTGGCCATGGTGTACTTCATCTGGGCGTCCATGGCCACGGTGACGTTCTGCTCCACCGTCAGGTTGCCGAACAGGCGGATGTTCTGGAAGGTACGGGCGATGCCCGCCCGGTTCACCTGGGCGGTGGTCATGTTGTGGGTGTCCTGTCCGTCCAGCAGGATGGAGCCGGAGGTGGGCTGATACACCTTGGTCAGCAGATTGAACACCGTGGTCTTGCCGGCGCCGTTGGGGCCGATCAGACCGGCGATCTCCGTGCGGCCGATGATCAGGTTGAAGCCGTCCACCGCCTTCAGTCCGCCGAAGGTGATGCCCAGATTCACGCAGTTCAGAACGGGGGTCTTGTCAATGTCGCGCTCCGGGATCACAGCGCCGGAGGGCACAGGGACCAGTTTTTCAAACATCTCAGGCCGCCTCCTTTTCGTCCTTCTTGCCCTTCAGCCGGGCGAAGAAGCTCTTCAGCGTGGGGTCGTTGGTGGCCAGCATGACCAGGATCAGCACGATGGCGTACACCAGCATGCGGTAGTCAGAGAACTCGCGCAGGGCCTCGGGCAGGATGGTCAGGGCGGCGGCGGCGATCAGGCTGCCCCAGATGTTGCCCAGACCGCCCAGCACCACGAACACCAGCACCAGAATGGAGGTGTTGAAGTTGAACTTGCTGGCCTGAAGGGAGGAGTAGTTCAGTCCGTACAGAGCCCCGGCGGCGCCCGCCAGAGCGGCGGAGGTGACGAAGGCCATCAGCTTGTACTTGGTGGTGTTGATGCCGATGCTCTCGGCGGCGATGCGGTTGTCCCGCAGGGCCATGATGGCCCGGCCCGCCCGGCTGTGCTTCAGGTTGAGCACGATGACCAGGGTGATCATCACCAGCACGAAGCCGGCGGTGAAGGAGGCGATGGTCTTGGTGCCCGCCGCGCCCTGAGCGCCCTTGATGATGGCGGTGCCGCCGGCGGCCAGGTGCAGGTCGTCCACCGTGCGGTTGCCGCTCATGTTGAACAGGATGTGCAGGCCGTTTTCGTCATAGCCCACGATCAGGCAGGTGATCAGCTCCTTGATGATCTCGCCGAAGGCCAGGGTGACGATGGCCAGATAGTCGCCGTGCAGCCGCAGCACCGGGGCGCCGATGATCAGACCGGCGACGGTGGCGAACAGGGCGCCCACCACCATGGCAATGGCCAGACGGACGGGGGCGGAGGGGACGATGTCGATCAGGCTCTGGGCGGCGATGATGCCGGAGAAGGCGCCCACGCTCATAAAGCCCGCGTGGCCCAGACTCAGCTCGCCCAGGATGCCCACCGTCAGGTTCAGGGACACGGCCATGGACATATAGCAGCAGATGGGCACCAGAAGGCCGGTCATGGAGCGGTTCAGCACGCCGGCGCTGCGCAGGGCGCACATCACCACGAAGAACAGGACCATGCCCAGGTAGGTGGAGAAGTTCACCACATTGGTCTTACTGATTTTTCTTGTTTTCATCCCGCTCACCTTACACTTTCTCGGGCACGATCTTGCCCAGCAGGCCCGCCGGCTTCACCAGCAGGACGACGATCAGAACGGCGAACACGATGGAGTTGGCAAGCTGGGTGGAGATATAGGCCTTGGCCAGCGCCTCGATGACGCCCAGCAGCAGGCCGCCCAGAAATGCGCCGGGGATGGAGCCGATGCCGCCGAACACAGCGGCGGTAAAGGCCTTGATGCCGGGCATGGAGCCGGTGGTGGGCATCAGCGCGCCGTTAAAGGAGCACAGCAGCACGCCGGCGATGGCCGCCAGAGCGGAGCCGATGGCGAAGGTGGCGGAGATGGTGGTATTCACGTCGATGCCCATCAGCTGGGCCGCGCCCTTGTCCTCGGAGCAGGCCCGCATGGCCTTGCCCATTTTGCTGTGGTCAACAAAGGCGGTCAGGGCGATCATGATCACCACGCACACGGCGATGGTCAGCGCGGAGATATAGGGGATGCTCAGCTGGCCGTCGAACAGCTTCAGGGAGCCGCTGATCACCGGGGGGTAGTTTTTGGCGGCGGCCTTCCAGATCAGCAGGGCGGAGTTCTGAAGCAGGTAGCTGACGCCGATGGCGGTGATCAGCACAGCCAGGGAGGGGGCGGAGCGCAAGGGCTTATAGGCCAGCCGCTCGATGACGATGCCCAGCACCGTGCAGGCCACAACAGCCAGCAGGGTGGCCACGATGGGGGGCAGATCCAGATAGTACATGGCGCAGAAGGAGACGTAGCCGCCGATCATGATGACGTCGCCGTGGGCGAAGTTCAGCATCTTGGCAATGCCATACACCATGGTGTAGCCCAGGGCGATGATGGCATAGATGCTGCCCAGGCTGATGCCGCTGATCAGATAGGACAGAAATTCCATGGGGCAAACCTCTTTTCTTTCTGAAAATCAGGGGGGAAATGAAAGCATTCCATGGCAGAAATGCGG
>CAKUHX010000145.1 GCA_934659475.1 uncultured Oscillospiraceae bacterium | reverse complement strand
GACGACCCGGCGCGCCTCGTCGTCGCAAGTTCCACATCATTCATTTCCGCCGGGACGGCGAAAATTCATTCGCTCCGCTGCTCCTCCTCTCCCCAACAAAGCCTTCAGCTTTGCCGGGGGCCCCATATTTGGCGGCGACAGTCCCTTTCACAAGGGGGCCTTGGCGCGGGCGGCCACATGGGGCCGCCCCTACGGCGCATATCATTCGTGGTTTTTGTAGGGGCCGATGTCCTCACCGGCTCGCCCTCGCGCACATAAACCCCCTCCCCGCCGCGCGGGGAGGGGGTCATTTTATTCTTCCTGTTTACGCCCCGGGCACGATCTCCTGCTCCCGGTAATACTGGGCCCAGAGGTACTTCTTCAAAAACTCCCCGGCGTCCCCGGGCAGGGCGTCGGTAAGGGCGCCGTTATCCAGATACAGTCCCCGGACGTGGAGCAGGGGAGTGACCGCCCGCATCTGGCGGCCCAGCTGCATGAAGCCCGGGCCATCCCATTGGCACAGATCAAAGACCTTATCCATGAGGAAACAAGGGGAAAAGTCCCCGCCGTCCCCCGTCCGATCGCCCCCCAGCTTCTCCCGGGCGGCGGGGTTGGCCCAGATGAGATAGGGGGTGGCGTAATACTGGTAAAAGCTGTCCAGAGTGGTCAGGGAGAAGTCCGCCCCCGCCTCGTGATAGGCGGAGTTGCCGTTGCCCCCCCAGGGCTTGTGGTCGCCAAAGAGCACCAGCACCACCGGCTCCGGCGACCCCTCCAGGGCCTCCTTCAGGCGCTTCATCTCCGCGATGGTGCTACTGACTCCCTTGAGATAGCTGTTGAAGATGTCGCAGCTGTCCGCAGACAGGCCGCTGACCTCCGGCGTCAGATAGCCCGCGGAGGAGCCGCCCCCGCCGTAAGGCCCGTGGTTCTGATAGGACACGGAGAAGGAGAAGGCCCAGTCCCCCTCGGTGAACCGGTCCTTCAGGTCGCTCAGGATGCCGTCCACCAGCACGTCGTCGGATCGGAAGATGGCCCCCTCGGGATCCACAAGGGCGCCGTAGTGGTTCTCGGTGAACCACTGGCGGGCAAAGCCCAGATAGCCGTTCACGTTCTGCCGGTTATAGAACCAGCCGTAGCCCGGGTGATGGTACAGGGTGTCGTACCCCTGCTGGCGGAGATACCAGACGTAGGAGTCGGTGTTCTTCCGGAACTCCTGGTGCTGGGAGCAGCCCGTGAGGAAGCCCCACTCCGTATCCACCGTGCCCCCGGCGAAGATGTTGGTCAGCAGGCGGCCGGACACCCCCTGGGCCGTCAGCTCATGCCACGGCTCATACACCTGGGCCACCCCGGGCTGGGCCGCCAGAGAGGGGATGTCGGTCAGGTCGGCAAAGGCCTCCAGCATGATGCCCACCACATGGACCTTCCGCTCCTCCGGGATGCGGGCGTCGGGATACTCACCCAGAAGGGCGGCCGCCTGCTGCCGGTCATAGCCCTCCGGCGGCGTGGGGAACATATCCCGCACGGAGTAGAGGAAGGGGTAGAGACAGCCCTTGGAGACATAGACCTCCACGTCCGACCAGGGGTTGATGAAGCGGTCGTTGGCGGTGTCGGCGTAAGTCCGGGGGTTGGTGTACTGCCCCCAGAAGGCCACCGCCAGCAGACTGGCGGCGGAGATCAGGCCGAACAGCCGCCCGCCCCGGTCCCTCCACCGGCCGGGCAGCAGGAGGATGGAGCCCAGCAGTCCGGCGGCGAAGCACAGCAGGGTCACCCCGATGACCCAGGTGAAGTCCAGGGTGTAGCCCCCCATGATGCCCTTGGCCTCGGCCGCCAGGCGCAGGTCGGCGGCCAGCAGGGGGTCGCTGCGCAGGCGGATCTTGTAGTAGTTCACCAGAGTCAGGCCCATGGTGGGCAGGTAGCTGCCCAGAAAGCCCCCCCAGGCCCGGCCCGTCAGGAAATAAAACAGCCACATCAGCCCCACGGACACCGACAGGTTCAGCAGGGCGATGAGGGGGTGCATGAAGTAGGAGGCGAAGATGGCATAGCCGTTGAGCTTACCATAGGAGAAGGCCGCCGCCAGCAGGGACACCAGCCCCACGCAGCAGCCCATCCCCGTGATGCCGAAGATCATCCACACCCTGTGGAGAAGCAGGGCGCGTGGGGCTGCATCCGCCCCCGGGCGGAGCATGTTTTTCACATTCATTGGGGTGCGGCCTCCTTTCGCGGGCATTTTTATCCACAGGGGTGGGGAAGCATGGCCGTCTTGTTGGGTCTGTTCATGGCGCCCTGTAGGGCGCGGCGACCCGGCGCGCCGCAAAAGCCCCCTCATCCGTCATCGCCTGCGGCGATGCCACCTTCCCCCCTGTGGGGGGAAGGCTCGACGGGCGGCCAAAGGCCGCCCCTACGGGGGCGTGGGGGCGGAGCCCCCACAAGGGGGTCATAGGGGGCGGAACCCCCGGGAACCCAATTGCAACCCAACGAAGTGGTTGCAATTGGGAGAGGACGAACTGCGGAATGAGCGAGCTTTCGCCATCCCGGCGGAAGCGAGGGATATGGAGCTTGTGAGGACGAGGTGGGCGGGTGGGCATTCGATCATCTGCTCAGCAGCTTCTTCATCCCCTCCTCCAGTCCCTCCACCGTCAGGGGGAACATGGGAAAGAGGTCGGAGATGGTGTCATAGGTCTGGCTCCAGTAGCCGCCCCAGTCGGGCCGGGGACTGGGGTTGAGCCAGATCACATGGGGATAGCGTTCCCGGAAGCAGTTCAGCCGATCCAGCCCGCTCTGGGGCCGGTCCTTGTCTCTGCTTCTGTAATAGCCGCCGGACAGCTCATAGGGGGCCATCTGGGCGTCCCCCACGAAGATGACCTTCCAGTCCCCGGGCAGGTTGTCCAGCACCCACTGGGTCATCACCCCGTCGCCATAGCTCTGCCGGGGGGTATTGTACAGCCAGGAATACACACAGTTGTGGAAGTAGAACACCTTCAGGTCCTTGAAGTGGCCCGACCTGCTCACCGCCTGGAACAGGGCGGAGCACATCTGGGCGTAGTAGTCCATAGAGCCGCCGGAGTCCATGAGCAGCAGCACCTTCACCGTGTTCTCCCGGGGGCGCTTGTAGCGCACCTTCAGCACGCCGGCATTGTCCGCCGTGTCCTGAATGGTGCTGTCCACGTCGAACTCCGTGGGGGGCAGGTCCACCAGACCGGAGAACTGCCGCAGCTTTCGCAGGGCCACCTGGAGCTGGCGGGTGTCCAGGGTGTTGTCCCCCCGGAAATCCCGGAAGCGCCGCTCCCCCGCCACCCGGAAGGCCCGCTTATACCTGCTCTCGCCGCCCACCCGGATGCCGGTGGGGGACAGGCCGGAGTTGCCGAACACGGACATGCCGTGGGTGCCCACCCAGTAGCTGCCGCCGTTGTGCTCCTCCTTCTGCTCGGCCATGCGCTCTTTCAGCATCCGCTCGATCTCGTCCTCAGACAGGCCCAGGTTCTTCAGGGCCTGCTCCTCGTCCCAGTTGGCGTGGTCCAGCAGGGTGTCCGGCCGGTTTAGCCAGTCCAGCAGCTCCTGAGACACCTCCTGCTGGAAGGGGACATCCTTGAAATACTCCAGAAAGGCCCGGTCAAAGCGGTCGAAGTCCGCCTCGCTCTTCACCAGCAGGCAGCGGCACAGGTAGTAGAACCCGGTGAAGCTGGAGTTATGCAGCCCCTTGTCCAGCCCCTCCATCAGGGTCATCC
>CAKUHX010000144.1 GCA_934659475.1 uncultured Oscillospiraceae bacterium | reverse complement strand
CCCTTGAAGGCGCCGAAGCCCAGGGCCTCGTCCATATTCTCCGGGTCGATGATGCCGCTGGCCGCCAGGGCGATGCGGTGCTGCTTTTTATAGAAGTTGATCTCGTCCTGCTTGGCCACCTTCTGGCCGGTGGCGGGGTCTACATACAGCAGCCGCTCTACGATCCGGCCGCCCAGCAGGTCGGACTCTACGATCTCATCCACGTCCTGGAGCTGCACCATGCGGTACAGGGTGTCCTCGGGGTAGATCTTGACGAAGGGGCCCTGGGAGCAGTAGCCGAAGCAGCCCACCTGGTTCACTGTGACCCTGTCGGACAGGCCCTTTTCCTCCACCAGCCGCTCAAAGCGCTGGCGGATCTCGGCGGAGTTGGAGGACAGGCAGCCGGTGCCGCCGCACAGCACCACGGCCCGCTTGCCGTTGGAGCCGTCCAGCTTGGCCTTCAGCGCTTCGGTACAGGCGCAGGAGCGGGCGTTCAGCTCTTCAAAATCAGCGATCATTTGGCCAGCACCTCCTTCACGGCGTACTCACGGATCACATCGGGCACCTTTTCCGGGGTCATTTTGGGGTATACCTTGCCGTTGATGGACACAGCGGGGGCGATGCCGCAGGCCCCGATGCACCGCAGGGCGTCCAGGGTGAACATGCCGTCGCTGGTGGTCTCGCCGGGCTTGATGCCCAGCATGTCGGAGAATTTGTCGATCACCCGCTGGGCGCCCTTCACATAGCAGGCGGTGCCCAGGCAGCAGCCGATGACGTATTTCCCCTTGGGCTGGAGCGAGAAGAAAGAGTAGAAGGTGACGACGCCGAAGATCTCCGCCACGGAGATGCCGGTGCGCTGAGAGACGATCTCCTGCACCTCCAGCGGGATGTAGCCGTATTCGGTCTGAATGTCGCTGAGGATCATCATCAGCGGCGTTCTTTCGTTAACATACCGGTCGCAGATCTCGTTGATCTTTTTAGCGCCGGCTTCACTGATGCGTATCATAGTTTGCTCCTTCCTTTTTCCCGAATTTTGCCGCCGGCAGAATACTGCGCCGGCCGGCAGATCCTGTAAAAAAGGGTAGCACAGAGCAAAATCGAAGTCAACAAACTGTCGATGGAAATGGGTACAGAAATGAAATAAATTTTCATGAATCCTGCAAAAATGAAGGAAGATACGCCATGTCCGGCAAAATGCCCTTGACAAATGGCGGGACAGCCGTTATATTTGTATCGAACGAGACAAAAGGGGAATTTGTATGACGAATACAACAATTCAGAAAAGCGTGGACACTTTGTCCACCTGCCCGCTTTTCGCGGGGATGACCCCCGTGGAGATCCACCACCTGCTGGCCGGGGAGGGCTGCCGTCTGGTCCACTATCCGGCGGGCAGCGAGATCCCGCCGGAGCGGGGGATGCTGCTGCTGCTGTCCGGCAGCGTGCTCATTGAAAAGCAGGCGGCGGACGGCCGCTGTATGCGCATGCGGGAGGCGTGGCCCCCCCAGGCCATCAACGTCTCCGCCCTGATGGCCCAGCAGCCCCGGCAGGTCAGCCGCCTGTCCGCCCCGGATGGGTGCCGTGCAGTGGAGCTGTCCCGGCAGGTGGTGCTGGACGCCGTGAAGGAGGGGGGGCGCTTCGGCGTCAACCTGGTGGAGTTCCTGCTGGGGAAGGTGGTGTTCCTCAACCGCAGGATCACCGCCCTGTCCGGCCACACGGCGGGCAGCCGCCTGGAGCTGTATCTGGAGGAGAACGCCGTGGTGAAGGACGGGCAGCGGCAGGTGCAGCTGCCCTGCAGCCTGTCGGAATTCGCCGGGCTGCTGTGCGTGGGCCGGGCCTCCCTCTACCGCACCCTGGACGCCATGGAGGCCGAGGGCCGCATCCGGCGGCAGGGCCGGACCATCTACCTGGCAGAGGAACTGTAAGACCGTTGGATCGGCGGACCGTATGTCCGCATAAAGGAGGAAACATGATGAAACTGAAAAAACTGCTCTCCGCCGCCCTGGCGGCCGCCCTGGTGCTGTCCTTGGCCGCCTGCGGCAAGAAGGACCAGCCCGCCCAGTCCGGAAGTCAGTCCGCGTCCCAGTCCGGAACGACCTCTCAGGAGGTGGACTTCTCCGGCGTGAAGATCCGGGTCGCCGCCATGAACGGCCCCACGGGCATGGGCATGGCCCGCCTGGCCGACCAGGTCCGGAACGACATGCTGCCCTATGAGTGTGACGTCACCTTCTCCGGCAACCCCGACGACGTGCGGGCCGGGCTGCTCTCCGGCGAGCTGGACATCGCCGCCGTCCCCGTGAACATGGCCGCCGCCCTGTATAACAAGACCGGGGGCGAGATCCTCACCCTTGCGGCGAACACCCTGGGCGTGCTGTATATCGTGGAGAAGGGGGACACCGTCCAGTCCATGGCCGACCTGGCCGGGAAGAAGATCCTGGCCGCCGGACAGGGCAGCACTCCTGAATATGTCATCAACTACCTGCTGGAGAAAAACGGCCTGACCGACTCTGTGGAGGTAGAGTATGTCTCTGAGCACGCCGAGGCCGTGACCCAGATGGCCGCCGGCAGCGCCGACCTGATCCTGGTGCCGGAGCCCTTTGTCACCACCGCCCTGAGCAAGGTGGAGGGGGCCCGGGTGGCCCTGGATCTGACCCAGGAGTGGGCCAAGGTGTCGGATGCCGACATGGTCATGGGCTGCCTGGTGGTGAGCAAGGCCTTTGCTGAGGCCGACCCCCAGGCCCTGAGACACTTTATGACCCAGTATGCCGTTTCCGCCGACTACTGCACCAGCCACCCCGCTGAGGCCGCCGTTTTTATTGAGGAGTTCGGCATCATGGGCTCCGCAGCCCTGGCGGAGAAGGCCATCCCCAACTGCAACATCGTGTGCGTCACCGGCAGGGAGATGGTGGATATGGTCACCGGGATGCTCACCGTGCTGTTTGACGCCGACCCCAAGTCCGTGGGCGGCACTCTGCCCGGGGAAGAGATGTTCTGGCTGGGGTAGGCTGCCAGAGGTGTGGGGGTGACACCCCCACACCCCGATAGGGGCGGCCCCTACGGGGAACCACGAACGGTACGCGCCGTAGGGGCGGCCTGTGGCCGCCCGGCGTTTTGCGGCGCGCCGGGTCGTCGCGCCCTACATGATGAATAAAACGGACGTTACACGCCGTAGGGGCGGATGTCTCCATCCGCCCGGTGTATAGGGCTGCGGGACGTGGCGATAGAATTTGTAGGGGCGGATATCATCCGCCCGCGTGCCGCCACATGGGGCGGCCCCTACTTGACGCCGCAAAAGAAGACTGGGGCGCTGTCTATCGGACAGCGCCCCGGTGGTTCAGCGGTATATGGCGTGAATATCTTGTCAAATACGATGATCAGAAAGATCGGCCGGCTTTTCAGCACATGATCTTGTCTGATCGGCATCTTTTTCAGATCGTGCCTTGATCCGCTCGTTTACGTGTGCGTCAAGGAGCTTTACCACTTTCATATCTTCTTCCCTGACAGGGATCGTGGCAATATCATCCTTCTCCCCACACTGAGGGAAATCGACCAGCCAATAGCCGTTGATGTTTTCCGGTTCCGTGATCCAACCTTGCATACCTTTATGAACGCCATCTCTTGCGTATCGTTCCTTTTCCGCGATAACTTCTACATGATCCATGTATGTCATGTTATTTACCTCCGTATGGTGTATTCAGTTTTATTTGTCCATTGGGTTTTACCATCCAACC
>CAKUHX010000143.1 GCA_934659475.1 uncultured Oscillospiraceae bacterium | reverse complement strand
GCCCAGCTCCCGCCGCAGCCAGCCGGAAGCAGACTTCAGGCCGCGCATCACCTGCTGCTCGTCACTCTTGTCCAGAATGCTGATAAACACCTTGGCGTAGCGCAGGTCGGTGGTGGTGTCCACCGCCATCACGCTGATCATTCCCGTTACCCGGGGGTCCTTCACCATGGGGATCAGGGACGCCAGCTCCCGCTGGATCTCCTCATTGATCCGGTCGATGCGATCTCCTGCCATAAAAATTTCTCCTTTCAACGGGGCGTATGCCCCAGTACACTTCGTTTCTCAGTTGGCCAGATAGTAGCCCACGCCCCACTTGGTGCGGATATACTCCGGGTTGGCGGGGTCCAGCTCCAGCTTCTCCCGCAGGCGGCGGACATGGACATCCACCGTGCGGTAATCGCCGATATACTCATAGCCCCACACCACGTTCAGCAGATTCTCCCGGCTGTACACCCGGCCCGGGTTGCGCATGAGCAGCTCCATCAGGTCGAACTCCTTGGCCGTCAGCTCCACCTTCTGTCCGTCCCGCCAGGCCGCCCGCTGGGCGGGATCCAGGGTGATGTGTCCCGCCGTCAGCCGGCCCGCCGTCTGCCGCTGGCCGCCGGCGCCGGAGCGCCGCAGCAGGGCCCGCACCCGTGCCTTCAGTTCCAGCAGATTGAAGGGCTTGGTGATATAGTCGTCCGCCCCGCACTCGAAGCCGATGATCTTATCCGTGTCCTCCCCCTTGGCGGTGAGCATGATGATGGGCACGTTGGAGAACTCCCGGATGCGCATACATGCCTGCAGCCCGTCGATCTTGGGCATCATCAGGTCCAGCATGACCAGGTCGAAGCTGCCCTCACGGGCCAGCTCCACGGCCTCCTCGCCGTCGTAGCCCACCTCTACCTGATAGCCCTCGTTCTCCAGGTTGAATTTGATGCCCTTGACCAGCACCTTTTCGTCGTCTACCACCAGGATCTTTGCCATGTCGTCCTCCCTGTATCAGTCAAGGCTGCCCAGCTCGATATACGGCAGCAGCCCCTCCAGTATCTTTTCTCCGATGCCGCGGATCTCCAGCAGCTGCTCCGGCGCGGAAAAGCCGCCGTGCTCCTCCCGCCAGTCCAGGATCGCCCGGGCCCGCTTCTCCCCGATGCCGGGCAGGCGCATGAGGTCATAGTACCCGGCGGTATTTACATTGATGCGCTCCCCCTCCAGCAGACTGTCGGGGCGGCTGCTGTCCGCCGTCGGCAAAGGATCCTCAGCCGCCGGCTGGTCCGCCCGGGTCACGGACACCTGATAGGGCCGGCCCTGACCCTCGCCCCCCAGGCGATAGCCTCCTGCCAGCAGCAGAAAGGCCAGTCCCAGGGCCAGGATCACCTTTTCATACCAGGACAGCTTGCTCATGCTTTTCCCCTTCCCATCTTGCGGAGACAGCGCGGGTTTGCTATAATAACACAAAGGGCTTCGCCCGGATATATCAGTATAACACGATCACGGAGATTTTCCTATGAAAAAATATCGTTTTTTCTCCGCCCTTATGGCGGTGGTCCTGTCCCTGGCTCTGCTGCCCGCCCCCGCCGCCGCCCTGGATGACCCGGATATTCAGGCCCAGCACGTCATCCTGCTGGACGGAAACTATGACGAGGTGCTGTATGACAAGGCCGGGGAGGAGAAGGCCTATCCCGCCAGCATCACTAAGGTGATGACCGCCCTGCTGGTGATGGAGGCCATCGACGCCGGGCAGATGACCGCCGACACCATGATCACCGCCAGCGAGACCTCTCAGCAGGGGCTGTCCATCTACGGCTCCACCCAGAATATCAAGCCGGGAGAGACCATGTCGGTGAAGGACCTGCTGTACTGCCTGCTGGTGCCCTCCGCCAACGAGGCGGCCAACATCCTGGCCGAGGCGGTGGACGGCTCTGTGGAGGAGTTCGTGGCCCACATGAACCGGAAGGCCGGGGAGCTGGGCTGTCAGGGCACCCACTTCGTCAATCCCCACGGCCTGCACAGCGATGACCACTACACCACCGCCCTGGATCTGGCCCACATCGTAAAGGCCGCCATGGAGTATGACCTGTTCCGGCAGATCGTCTATACCTCGGTGTACGAGACGGCGGCCACCAACATGAGCGGCCCCCGCACCTTCTACAACACCAACGGCCTGATCACCCAGTGGCGCTTCCGGGGGTACTTATACGACAAGGCCATCGGCGTCAAGACCGGCTCCACCGACGAGGCGGGCTACTGTCTGGCCTCCGCCGCCGTGGACGGGGACGACTATCTCATCGCCGTGGTCCTTGGGGCCCAGATGCTCACCGATGAAAAGGGCAACATCACCGACCGCCAGCAGTTTTCCGAGAGCAAGCGTCTGCTGAAATGGGGCTTTGCCAACTTCAAGCGCACCACCATCACCAGGGGGGACGCCCCGGTGGCCAGCGTGAAGGTAACCCTGTCCCGGGAGCGGGAGGACGTGATGGTGCGCCCCGTGGGCTCCATCGAGCGCACCCTGCCCCGGGATCTGGATCAGGAGCAGATCGAAAGCCGCATCACCCTGTTCTCCGACACGGTAGAGGCCCCCGTCACCGCCGGACAGGTGCTGGGCACCATGACCCTGACCTACGACGGGCAGGTGCTGGGCACCCTGGATCTGGTGGCGGACACCGATGTCTCCCGCTCCGAGCTGCTGTATAAAAAGGCCCAGTTCCTGGCCTTCTGGCACAGTATGGGGGGCAAGCTGGTGCTGGCCGCCGTGATCGTGGTGGTATGCGTGCTGGTGTGGCTGCTGGCCTTCCGCCGTCGCCGCCGTCCCGGCCGCCGCAGCTATGCCGGCTCCGCCCAGGGCCGGGGCAACTACCGCGGCGGGCGGAGATAACGGCCCGGCCATTATATCAGTTCACCTTCTTCTGCGCCGACCGATTCCGATCCCATTTTGTCAAACTCTCGTTCTGAATCGACCCTCCTGTCCACATACGCCGCTTTTCCGTAAAACGGCGAAAGGAGCTTCCGCAATGAAAAAACGAGTTTTGATCACCCTTGCCGCCGCGATCTGCGCGGCCGCTGCCCTGGCAGTCTTTCTTCCCGGCCGCGGGATCGACTTCGCCACGAACCGTGCCCTTCGGGAACAGCTGGCCGCCCAAAACGCCTCAGACGCACTGTCCCTCCATCAGCACGTCTACCGCGCGGCAAAAGCCGCCGGTGAAGAGGGCACCCGCTGCCCCTACGGCGGAACCGTGCAGTATCAGACCACGATCAACGGCCAGACCGTCCAGGTGGGCATCACCTATCTGGACTTCGACAACTCCCTCTACTACGTTCTGGAGCAGCTGGAGACCGACCCCGGCAGCAGCTCCGCCGCCGGAGAATTGGCCGCCGCCCTGGGCAGCGCCAAAGCCGCCGTCACCAGCGGCGCGGCAACTTCTGTCAAAAAGGCCGGCGGATACGCACAGATCATCAGCATCCTGTGCAGCGGACAGTTGACCTCTACCATCAGCGGATGGACGGGGCACCCGTATATTTATCTGGACGACCCATCCGCCATCGACGTCAGGATCGTCAGTTTCCAGGAGCACGACCCGTTCGCATAAAACCGTCATCACCGGGGCGCAGCCTGCGCCCTGATCGTTTTATCAAAGGAGGATCCCATCCATGGTCGTCTACACTGCCTGCGGCTTGACCCGGCGGACGCAGGTCTATGACCTGCTGGCCCTGGCCGTAAGGGAACAGCACGGCTTGTTCCCCCTGCCCCCCGTGGACAGAGAGAAGCGGGGCAAGCCCTTCTTCCCCGGCCATCCGGCGCTCCGCTTCAACCTGTCCCACAG
>CAKUHX010000142.1 GCA_934659475.1 uncultured Oscillospiraceae bacterium | reverse complement strand
CCGCATAGGTCCCCATCTGGGTAAAGTTGTTCAGGGTAAAGCCGCCGCCGGCGCTGGTGAAAGCATAGACCACCATCATAATGATGGGGATCACGGTGAACAGGGCCATCCACACCACATAGGGGGCGGCCAGCCAGGAGCGCTTATTCTTCATCTCCGCCCTCCTGATCCCCTTCCTCGGGATCGAAGGTGGCGTCGGAGATCTCCTCATACTCCTCGGAATAGGAGGAGTAGTCCCCGAACAGGCCGGAATACTGGCTCTTCTTCATCACGTGGAAGCCGTCGGGGTCGATCTTGATGCCGATGCGGCTGCCCACGGGGGACAGGTCGGTGGTCTGGATCAGCCACTTAAAGCCATAGAAGTCCACGATGATGTCATACTGCATCCCCTTGAAGGTCACGTTGGTCACGGTGCCCTTCAGCTGGCCCTGGTCCTCGGGGACGATGTCCACGTCCTCGGGCCGGATGACCACGTCCACCGCCTCGTCCGGGGCAAAGCCGCCGTCCAGACACTGAAAGCGCCGGTTGAAGATCTCCACAACGCCGTCGGCGCGCATGATGCCGTCGATGATGTTGGACTCGCCGATGAAGTCGGCCACAAAGGCGTTCTTGGGCTCGTTATAGATGTCCTCGGGGGTGCCGATCTGCTGGATCTTGCCCTTGTCCATGACCACCACGGTGTCGGACATGGCCAGAGCCTCCTCCTGATCGTGGGTGACGTAGACAAAGGTGATCTCCATGGCCTGCTGGATGCGCTTGAGCTCGTTCTGCATATCCTTGCGCAGCTTCAGGTCCAGCGCGCCCAGGGGCTCGTCCAGCAGCAGCACCTTGGGGCGGTTCACCAAGGCCCGGGCGATGGCCACCCGCTGCTGCTGTCCGCCGGACAGCTGGCTGATGTGGCGTTTCTCAAAGCCCCGGAGGTTGACCACCTCCAGCATCTCGGTCACCCGCTGGTCGATCTCCTGCTCCGACAGCTTGATCTTCTTGCCTTTTTCATCGGTCTTAGGGATGCGCAGGCCGAAGGCGATGTTCTCATACACATTCAGATGGGGGAACAGGGCGTACTTCTGGAACACGGTGTTGATGGTCCGTTTATAGGGCGGGACAGCATTGATCCTCACGCCGTCAAACAACACGTCGCCGGAGGTAGGCGTCTGGAAACCGCCAATGATCCGCAGCGTCGTTGTTTTGCCGCACCCACTTGGGCCCAGCAGCGTGAGGAACTCCTTATCCTGAATGGACAGATCGATATTGTCGAGCACGACCTCGTCGTCGAACGCCATGGTGCAGTTGGCCAGGCGGATCAACTCTTTGGACATGTATCCTCCCCCATTTCTTTTACAGACAAACCCCGGAACGGGCCGGCGCAGACAGCTCTATGCGGTGTTGTCCGAATCAAATTTCAGCTCCCTCGATCTATTCGTCCGGGTCGGCGGCAGAAACTGCGCCGGGGGGCCGGAGTTTCACGGATAGCGAGATACACTATATCTGTTTGCAGGAAAAAAGTCAATCATTTTTGCGTAAAATGTCGGAAGAAAAAGCACGGGGGATCTTTGCGGAGAAAAAACAGGGTCTTTCCTTACTGCCGCAAGGGAAGAGCCGGGTACGCAATACCGCGGACAAGGGCGGGAAAGCAGGGGTGGGAGCGGCTGCCGCACGCCGGAGGGGAGGGAGAAAGCCCGGGCGCTCCCGCACAAAAGCGGGAAACGAAACATGGGATGGTATTATGTAACCCCGCGTTATTGATGGGCTGAAGCTGGAATACGGATCGCAAGCGTCAATAAAATGAATCTATTTTCTGATAGAAGGGGCAGTTTTTCAACTGAACGGTGGAAAAGCGTGTGGAAAATGTGGAAAACCCTTACAGGGCAAAAAAGTTCTGTTCTCAATTATGTAAAGCAGAGAGCCAGAAATCGGGAGCGAACGGCGGAAAAGGGTGCGATCTCTCAGGAGAAAAGCGAGATCTCGGGCGATCCGGGGCAAAAAGCGGGAATGACTTGCAATCGATGCGGATCTATTGTAAAATAAATCGGTTATGTGATCATTCCGGGAGGAGATCCCCTATGAGTATGACGGTCATCCGATCGATCGACCCCCGCAGTCCGGCCCAGCGGGCGGGGCTTGAGGTCGGGGAGACCCTGACCCATGTGAACGGCCACCCCATCGTGGATGTGCTGGACTATAAGTTTTACACCTACGATCCGCGCCTGGAGCTGAAGCTGAAGACCGCAGGGGGAGAGGAACGCACCGTCCGCATCAAAAAGCGGGAGGGGGAGGACCTTGGCCTTGAGTTCGAGACTTATCTCATGGACCGGGCCCGTTCCTGCGCCAACAACTGCATCTTCTGCTTTGTGGACCAGATGCCCAAGGGGATGCGCCCCAGCCTGTACTTTAAGGACGACGATACCCGGTTGTCCTTCCTCATGGGCAATTACCTGACCCTGACCAACCTGTCCCAGCGGGAGATACAGCGCATCTGTGACCTGCGGATCTCCCCTATCAACATCTCCGTCCACACTACCGATCCGGCCCTGAGGGAAGAGATGCTGAAAAACCGCCGGGCGGGGGAGGTGCTGGACATCATGACCCGCTTTGCCCAGCACAACATCACCATGAACTGCCAGATCGTGGCCTGCCCCGGTATCAATGACGGCCCGGCTCTGGACAGGACCCTGGCCGACCTGGCCCGGCTGTACCCGGCGGTGAACAGCATCTCGGTGGTGCCTGTGGGGGTGACCAGATACCGGGAGGGCCTGTACCCCCTGCGGCCCTACACCCAGCAGGAGGCAGGGGAGGTGCTGGATCAGGTAGAGAGAGCTGCGCAGGAGCACCGGGAAAAGACCGGCACGCGGCTGGTGTGGTGCTCTGACGAGTTTTATCTCCTGGCCCGCCGCCAGCTGCCGGAGGAGGGCTTCTACGAGGAGTTCACCCAGCTGGACAACGGCGTGGGCATGCTGCGGCTGCTGACGGAGGAGTTCCGCCGGGGGCTGAAGCTGATGGAGCCGGAGGAGATGGCGGAGAACGTGACCCCGTTCTCCATCGCCACCGGGATCTCCGCGGCCCCCTTTCTGGAAAGGCTGGTGGGCATGGCCCGCGAAAAGTGCGGGCAGCTGCGGGGGCAGGTGTACGCCATCCAGAACGATTTCTTCGGCCGCACCATCACGGTGGCCGGGCTGGTCACCGGGGGCGACCTGATCGCCCAGCTGAAGGGGAAGGATCTGGGGCACCGCCTGCTGATCCCTACCAATATGCTGAGAGCCGGAGAGCGGGTATTCCTGGACGATGTGAGTCTGGACGATGTGGAACGGGAGCTGGGAGTGCCTGTGCTGCCCGTGGCCCAGGACGGCTACGAGCTGCTGGACGCCATGTGCGGCATCCAGAGCGGGCCGCCGGAGGTGTCCAAGCCCGTGCCTGAGGACGAGTATTACCGGTATAACCCGGGGACAAGATAGACAGAAGGGGAGAAGCTCCCCGCAGAAAAGGAGTGAAGGGAATTGAAACCCTTAGTTGCGATCGTGGGCCGGCCCAACGTGGGCAAGTCCATGCTGTTCAATAAGCTGTGCGGTCAGCGGCTTTCCATCGTAGAGGATACCCCCGGCGTCACCCGGGACCGCCTGTACGCCCAGTGCGAGTGGCGGGGCCGCACCTTTGACATTGTGGACACCGGCGGCATCGAGCCGGGCACCGACGACCAGATCCTGTCCTTTATGCGGGAGCAGGCGGAGATCGCCATCCAGTCGGCCACGGTGATCGTCTTTGTGTGCGACATCAAGACCGGCCTGACCGCCGCCGATCAGGATGTGGCCAACAT
>CAKUHX010000141.1 GCA_934659475.1 uncultured Oscillospiraceae bacterium | reverse complement strand
TCAGCAGATCTCCGGCGAAGAGCCAGTCCAGATGCCCCGGGGACAGCCCCAGCTTTTCCAGAGCGTGGTGTAGGGCCTTGCCCTGCATGGCGCTCTCCGCCTTTTCCCAGCTGTCCTGGCCAAAGGTGTCGTCCTCATCCACGCTGTCAAAGCAGCGGCCCAGGGGGCCTTCGCCCTCCTTTTTGCCCACGGCGCTGCCCGCCGCCAGAATATAGATGTCCCGGGTCAGACAGACCGTTTGCTGTCCCAGCTTTTTTGCCATAGCGGATCCCTCCCCATATGATCGGATACAGTTTGCCCCAAAAGGGAAAAACTATGCCCAACGGAAAAACCTGCGCACTGCGGGGAAACAGACGGAAAAGACAGGGGACAAGGGGACTGGAAAAATTCACAGATTCGGATTATAATACTTTCATATCCGTCCCGGAGAAGGCCGGGACGATGACGGAGGAGAACCATGGATCCGAACAAGAAACGTTTTATTGCCTATATCTGCCCCAAGTGCCGCCAGTCGGTGATCGTGGAGCGGGATCTGTTTGCTCTGGCTGCCGCGCCAAACCGCGTCAAGTGCCCCTGCGGCAAGTCGGAGCTGACCATCGACTTTCAGCCCGATCAGGTACACATGACGGTGCCCTGCGTGTTCTGCGGCACGGAGCACAGGGTCTCCTGCCCGTCCCGGGCCTTTGCGGAGCAGAAGGCGCTGGCCTTCTCCTGCGGAGCCTCCGGGCTGGACTGCTGCTATGTGGGGGAGGAGGGCCCGGTCTATGCCGCCACCGCCCGGCTGGAGCAAGCCCTGGACAAGCTGGAGGGGCAGAAGGAGGAGGGGCGGGGGACCTTCCTGGACCCCGTGGTCATGGAGGAGGTGCTGTCTGAGATCAAGGACATCGCCGCCCGGAAGGGCATCTCCTGTACCTGTGGCAGCATGAGCTGGACCTTCCAGCTGAATTACAGCTCCATAGACCTGATGTGTACCAAATGCGGGGCCCAGGTGCGCATCCCGGCGGCCACCGCCGACGATATTGACGACATCTGCTGCAAAACCAATATTTTGATCCGGGGAAAGGAACAGTCATGAGCGACGTATTCGAGTATCATTTCACGGTCGGCGACCGGGACGCGGACGGCTTCGGCCTGTGCCGCGCCTCGGCCCTGCTGGGCTATTTGCAGGACGCTGCCGCGGGGGCAGCGGAGAACGGCGGCTTCGGCCGCCGGGCCCTGCTGGAGAAGTATGGGGCCTTCTGGATGCTGGCCCGCACCTGGTTCCGGCTGGAGCGCCCCCTGCGCTGGGGGGAGGAGCTCACCGTGCGCACCTGGCACCGGGGGGCGCATGGGGCCATGATGTACCGGGACTATGACATCCTGTCCGGCAGTGAGCCGGTGGGGGAGTCGGTCTCCGGCTGGGTGCTGGCCCAGCAGGAGAGCCGCCGGCTGCTGCGTCTTGGTGCCGTAGGTGAGATGGCCGCCAATCAGGGCGGGGAGCTCTGTAAAGCGGTCACCCTTGCTAAACTCCGCCGCCCAGAGGATCTGCGCCTGCTGGAGCGGCGGCCCATGCACTACAGCGACGCTGACCTGAACGGCCATGTGAACAATACCCGCTATGCCGACTTTGCCTGTGACGCCCTGCGCCTGGACCGGCTGGAGCAGGAGGGAAAGTTCCTGTCCGCCCTGCGCCTGGGCTATGTGGCCGAGTGCCGCCCGGGGGAGACCCTGTCTATTCTGGAGGGGCCGGGCATGGGGGGCGAGAGCTACCTGTGCGGTATGGACGAGACGGGCAAAACCCGCTTTGAAGCGGCCCTGCTTTTTGGTCAAAACCCTTCCTTGACAACGGAGTAGGGGCAGGGTATTATATTTCTAATACCCACTGGATCGATACCTCCGGCGTTCGTCTCCAACAGGAGAGGCCGGGAAAGAAAAGGAGTTGTTGTGAATGGTCAATCAGGACGCGGCCCAGAAGTTCGTCAAGCAGGGCCTGACGTTTGATGACGTGCTGCTGGTGCCCGCAGCCAGTGATGTGCTGCCCGCCGACGTCGATCTGACGACCCATCTGACCAGAAAGATCAAGCTGAACATCCCCCTGATCAGCGCCGCCATGGATACGGTCACCGAGTACCGCATGGCCATCGCCATCGCCCGTGAGGGCGGCATCGGCATCATCCACAAGAATATGTCCATCAGCCAGCAGGCCGAGCAGGTGGATATGGTCAAGCGCAGCGAGAACGGCGTGATCACCAATCCCTTCTGGCTGGCTCCCGGACACACGCTGGCCGAGGCGGACGAGCTGATGGCCAAGTTCCGTATCTCCGGCGTGCCCATCTGCGACAACGGCAGATTGATCGGCATCATCACCAACCGGGACATGAAGTTCGAAACGGACATGAACCAGCTGATCGACAATGTGATGACCAAGGAGAACCTGGTCACCGCCCCTGAGGGCATCACCCTGGAGGAGGCCAAGGAGATCCTGCGCCGCCATAAGATCGAGAAGCTGCCCCTGGTGGACAAGGATTTCCACCTGAAGGGCCTGATCACCATCAAGGACATCGAGAAGGCCACCGTTTACCCCAACTCCGCCCGGGACGAGAAGGGCCGTCTGCTGGTGGGCGCCGCCATCGGCGCCACCGCCGATGTGCTGGACCGTGTGGCCGCCCTGACCGAGGCCGGCGCCGACGTGCTGGCCTTGGACTCCGCCCACGGCCACACCCAGAACGTGCTGGAGACCGTCAAGCGCATCAAGGCCCTGTATCCCGACGTGCAGCTGATCGCCGGCAACGTAGCCACCGCCGAAGGCACCCGCGCCCTGATCGAGGCGGGGGCCGACTGCGTGAAGGTGGGCATCGGCCCCGGCTCCATCTGCACCACCCGCGTGGTGGCCGGTATCGGCGTGCCCCAGATCACCGCCATTTACGATGCCGCCTGCGAGGCCGCCAAGTACGGTGTGCCCATCATCGCCGACGGCGGCGTGAAGTACTCCGGCGACATCGCCAAGGCCATTGCCGCCGGCGGCAGCGTGGTCATGCTGGGCTCTCTGCTGGCGGGCTGCGAGGAGTCCCCCGGCGACACCGAGGTGTTCCAGGGCCGCCAGTTCAAGGTGTACCGCGGCATGGGCTCTCTGGCCGCCATGAACCACGGCTCCAAGGACCGCTACTTCCAGCAGAACAACAAGAAGCTGGTCCCCGAAGGCGTAGAGGGCCGCGTACCTTACAAGGGAGCCGCGGGGGAGACCATCTATCAACTCATGGGCGGCCTGCGGGCCGGTATGGGCTACACCGGCTGTCACACGGTGGAGGAGCTGCAGAACAAGGCACAGTTCATTCAGATCACCGCTGCCGGCCTGCGCGAGTCCCATCCCCACGACATCTATATCACCAAGGAAGCCCCCAACTACACCGTCAACCCCGGCTGATCGAAGCTGCGTCAAGCCCTGTGTCCGTTCTGACGAACGGACACAGGGCTTCTTTTTCATACAAAAAGCGGACGGCAGAAGCCGTCCGCTTGGAAAGGATCTTGCTCAGCCCACGCCCAGCTGGGTCCACAGGTCGTTATACAGCGTCCGGGTGGCGGCGGGCAGGTTCAGGTACATCTCGCATTTGTCCAGGACCTCCTGAGGGGCGGCCATGACCTGATAGACCTCCTCGGGCAGCTCCTCGCCGGTCTGCTCCTGGTAATAGGCGGGGTACTCCTCCAGGGCAGTCTCGTTGGGGGAGGCGTACCAGATGTAGTCCATGTTCCGCAGGGAGGCCTCGGTGGAGCAGATGAAGTTGATCCACTCCTCCGCCTCGGTCTTGTTTTTGGCGTCCTTCAGCACGCACATGGCGTCCACGAACCAGTTGGAGCCCTCCTTGGGGATGACGTACTTCAGGTC
>CAKUHX010000140.1 GCA_934659475.1 uncultured Oscillospiraceae bacterium | reverse complement strand
ACCCCGCGTTTCCCGCCCCGCAGGGGCGGGGGACCACGGCGAAAGGACCCGTGTTCCCGCCCCGCAGGGGCGGGAGCGCAGACCACAAAACTATGAAAAAGAGGCGAAAGGGAGTAAAATTATGAAGAAACTGAAACGATCCTTTGCGGCCCTGCTGGCGGCCCTGATGCTGACCGGCATCATGACCGCCGGGGCGACGGCGGCGGCGGCCATCACAAAAACCGGCTCCGTCAAGATCACGAACGCCATCGCTGGCGCGACCTATAAGTTCTACCGCGTACTGGATATTGACGGCATCTCCGATGACGGCAAGGTCAGCAGCTTTATCACCAACGACAAATGGGACGCGGCGATCCGGAACTTCGGCATGGGCTATGCGACGATCACGGGCACCGGCTCCGGTTCTCCCGTCACAGTGAGCTCCGGCTTCAATGATGCGGCAAAGGCACAGGCCTTCGCCGAAAAGGTCGCTGCGGCGGCGGAGGCCGGTCCGATCACTGCTGACAAAGAAGGGGCAGTCACCTCCAGTGGTGAATATACCTTTGACGGTCTCCAGTACGGCTTTTATGTGATGGTATCCTCCCGTCTTGCTGCGGATGCAACACCGAAGTATTCCGTCTTTACCATCAACAGCAATACTGTGGTCGCGGTCACGGAGAAGAATGAGGAGCTGCCCAGCATCAGCAAGAAGGTCAATGATTTTGACGGCATTTCCGCTGACTTCAATGCCGTGCTGAATTACACCATTACCGTCAAGGCTGCCGCCGGGACGGATACATATGTCATCAGCGATCAGCTGCCTGCTGAGATCACATATGTGGACGGTTCCCTGAAGCTGACAAAAAAGCCCGGGACCGCCCTCGCAGCCGGTACGGATTATACCGTTGCAACGGAAGCGAGCGGGATGGGGACCATTACACTGACAAGTACGCTCCGCAATTCTCTGGAGGACTATGATGAGATCGTGATCTCCTATCAGGGCAAGCTGAACGCGAATACCAAAACGCTGGAGGCGTACACAAACACGGCTAAACTCGACTTTGGGCCGGCCGCAAACCGGGACAGCAGATCCGACAGCGCCCATGTTTACAGCGGGCATATCAGCTTCTACAAAAAAGACAACAGCGGCAACGACCTTGCGGGTGCAAAGTTTGTCGTGAAGAACAAAGACGGAAAGTATGCGCAGATGATTGGGAGTGGGTTATCTTACAGCTTTGACGCATGGGTCGATGATGAAGCAACTGCAACCGTCATTACCACGACAGGCGCCGCGACCGAGATCATAGTCCGCGGCCTTGCGGCCGGTACCTATACTCTGGTGGAGACCGAAGCTCCGAGCAGCTACATCAAGGGTGCCGATACTGACGTGCGGATCAATAAGACGGTGGATGAAACAACGATGTCCGTTACCGCACTGAGCACCAATGCTGTGACCGTCATCAACACCAAGGGCACGGAACTCCCTGGTACCGGCGGCATCGGCAGCACCATCTTCTACACCGCGGGCGGCCTTCTGGTGCTGGGCGCTGTGGTACTGTTCATCGTAAAGCGCAGAAAGACGGCGTGATCCTAAGGCCCCCTGCCCGGGAGAGCCGCAGAGAAAGGAACGTGACGGCTCTATGAAAAACCGGCGGGACAGAGTGACTGCGGCGGCCATCGGGGGAATGCTCCTGCTGGGCCTTGCCCTGCTGCTCTATCCCCCCCTGAGCAGCTGGTGGAACGCCGCACGGCAGGCGCAGAGCATCCTGGATTACAGTGACTCTGTCGCCCGGCTGAAGGCGGAGGAGCAGCAGCGCCTGCGGGGGGCGGCGGAGGAGTTCAACGGCGCCCTGCTGGACCGTGTCTCGCCCTACGCCCTGCCGGAGGAGCTGGCGGGGGAGTACCCCCACATGCTGCTGACCGGGGACAGCGACGTGATCTGCTATCTGGAGATCCCGGCCCTTGACCTGACCCTGCCCGTGCGCCACGGCGTAGAGAGCGGGACGCTGCAGCGGTCTGTGGGCCATTTGGAGTGGAGCAGCCTGCCCGTGGGGGGAGAGGGCACCCACTGCGTCCTGTCCGGCCACCGGGGCCTGCCCAGCAGCGAGCTGCTGACCAACATCGACCGCCTTGAGCGGGGGGACCTGTTCCGTCTCCACGTGCTGGGCGAGACCCTGACCTATCGGGTGGATCAGGTGGCGGTGGTGGAGCCGGGGGACTTCTCTCTGCTGGGTATCGAGGAGGGAGAGGACCTGGTCACCCTGCTCACCTGCACACCCTACGGCATCAACTCCCACCGGCTGCTGGTGCGGGGGACGCGGGCGGACGGCGGGGCGGCCTCCGCCGGGGGCGGGGTGGAGCTGCCCAACGAGCTGAGGCTCTACGACGGACGGCTGACGGCGCTGGCCGCAGCCGGGGCGCTGGCGGCGGTGGTTCTGCCGCTGACGGCGGTGTTTACGCGGCGCAGAGGGAAAGGAGGCGGCGCTTCATGAAGAAAATACGCCTTGGAGCGCTGCTGCTGGCGCTGGTGCTGCTGCTGTGCGCGCCGGCGCAGGCCGCCTCCGGCTCCCTGCGGGTGGTGCTGAAGGACAACGGCGGCGCCCCGGCGGAGGGGGTGGCCGTCACCCTCTACTGCGCGTCCGCACCGGAGTTTTCCGGGGCGGGCATCAGCCCGGAGGATCTTGGGCGGGAGCGGGACGCGGCGAAAAACGCCGGGACCCTCGCCGCCTATGCCGCAGAGCAAAGGCTGGCGGGGACGGAGGGCGTGACGGACGCCCGGGGCGTTCTGCGCTTTGACGGCCTTGAGGAGGGCGTCTATCTTGTGGTGTGCGCCGGGGGGCAGGAGCTGACCTTTCCCGCCTTTCTGGTGAGCATCCCCCTGCGGGTGGGGGGCAGCACGCGCTATGACGTGACCAGCCGCCCCAAGGCCGAGCTGGCGGAGCCCACACCGGAGCCGGGACCGGAGCCGGAGCCCATACCGGCCGACCCCGGCGTGCCGCCGCAGCCCGAGCCGGAGGAGCCTATGGACCCCACCGACGAAGGGGAACTGCCCCAGACGGGACAGGACCCGCTGCCGGTCATCCTGCTGGCAGGAGGGGCGCTGGCGCTGTTCCTTCTGGGCATTTGGGAGCACGCCCGCCGCCGGGTGCGGCTGCTGTTCGCCCTGGCCCTTGCCCTGACGCTGGGCGCGGGGACGGTGCTCTGGAGCTACCGCAGCGAGGACCGCCTTGCGGGACAGACCAGTCAGGCGCTGCTGGCGGAGCTGGAGCTGCGCTGGAGCGTCCCCGCCGTGTCGCCGCCGGAGACGGAGCCGGAGGGGACACAGGGAACGGAGACGGCGGCGGACGCCGCGGCGGAGCTGGGGGACTACTCTCTGCTGGGGATGCTGCGCATCCCGGAGGCGAAGCTGGAGCTGCCGGTGATGAGTGAGTGGAGCTATCCGCTGCTGGCCGCCGCGCCCTGCCGCTACTCCGGCTCGCTGGCTGGGGGAGATCTGGTCATTTTGGGCCACAGCTACCGCACCCATTTCCGCGGTCTCCGGACCATCCAGCCCGGCGCGGCGGTGGAACTGACGGACGCCGGGGGCGAGATCCACCGCTATAGGGTGGCCGCCGTGGAGACCGTCCGGGGCAGCGACAGCGCGGCTCTTGCCAGCGACTGGCCCCTGACCCTTTTCACCTGTACGGCAGACCGCCGGCACCGTGTTTTGGTGCGCTGCGAAAACGCGTGAAGACAGGACCCTCCCGCCGGGAGGGTCCTGTCTTTTACAAAATAATTGGAGATATAGACAAAAATGGAACTATAAAACTGTGAAAAACGTTCAAAAATAAGCTGGACAAATGGGGCAAAACCGATTATAAATATGCTTTGCGGAAA
Organism: uncultured Oscillospiraceae bacterium; assembly: GCA_934659475.1. Lineage (GTDB taxonomy): Bacteria > Bacillota > Clostridia > Oscillospirales > Oscillospiraceae > Lawsonibacter. Next base: position 31 of record CAKUHX010000140.1, on the reverse strand, counting down.
AATGGGCTTCGCCCAGCCGCAAACAAAATTA
>CAKUHX010000139.1 GCA_934659475.1 uncultured Oscillospiraceae bacterium | reverse complement strand
CATGGCGTTCATCTGCTCCCGCAGCTGGGCCTCCATGGCGGACTCGCCGATGCCGAACAGCTTCAGGGTGTGGGAGGCGATGACCCCCTCGGAGAAGCGGGCCAGATAGGGCACCGCCCGCTCGTAGAACATGGGGCGGCACTCGCTGGGGGGACCGGGCAGCATGATGACGTGGACGCCCTCCGCCTCGAAGGCGCAGCCGGGGGCGGTGCCCCAGTCGTTGTCCAGCACGGTGCAGCCCTCGGGCAGCATGGCCTGCTGCAGGTTGTTGTCCGTCATCCTCCGGCCGGTGCGGGCAAAATAGGCGCGGATGCGCTGGGCCGACTCCTCGTGGAACACCAGCTTCTTGCCGAAGGCGTCGGCCAGGACGTTCTTGGTCAGATCGTCGCAGGTGGGGCCAAGGCCGCCGGTGGTGATGATGATGTCCGCCCGCTTTTTGGCGATGGCCACGGCCTCGCGGGCCCGCTGGGGGTTGTCCCCCACCACGGTGTGGTAGTATACGTTCAGCCCAAGGGCGGACAGCCCCTGGGACAGCATCTGCGCATCGGTGTTGGCGATGTTGCCCAGCAGCAGCTCGGTGCCTACGGACAGCAGCTCGACGGTATGAGACATGAAAACGGCCTCCTTGTTTCTTTTTGTGTCCCCATTATAGTCCCGCCGGGGGCGGAGCGCAAGGGCTTACTTCCCGGCCGGCGGCACCATGGTCAGGGAGATGCGCCCCCGTTTCTCGTCCACCTCCACCACCCAGACGGTGACAACGTCTCCCACGGACAGCAGCTCGGAGGGGTGACGCACCCGCCGGGGCAGCTTGGAGATGTGCACCAGCCCGTCCTGGTGGACGCCGATGTCTACGAACACGCCGAAGTCGATGACGTTGCGCACGGTGCCCTTCAGCTCCATGCCCGGTTTCAGGTCCTTGGCCTCCATCACGTCGGTGCGCAGGATGGGGGCCGGCAGTTCGTCCCGGGGGTCCCGGCCGGGCTTCATCAGTTCCTTGACGATGTCCGCCAGGGTAGGGGCCCCAGCACCACAGCTCTGGGCCAGTTCGGCGTAGCCAATGGCCTCCGCCTTGGCCTTCAGGTCGGCGATGGCCCCGGCCTTCACGTCGGCCAGAGTATGGCCGCACCGGGCCAGCAGGGCCTCGGCGGCCTTGTAGCTCTCCGGGTGGACGCCGGTGTTGTCCAGCACAGACCTGCTCTCCAGGATGCGCAGGAAGCCGGCGCACTGCTCAAAGGCCTTGGGTCCCAGCTTGGGCACCTTTTTCAGCTGGGCCCGGGCGGTGAAGGGACCGTTCTCCTCCCGGTAGAGGACGATGTTTTTGGCGGTGGTGCCGTTCAGACCGGACACCCGCTGGAGCAGGGAGGGGGAGGCGGTGTTGGCGTCCACCCCCACGGCGTTGACGCAGTCCTCCACCACGCCGTTCAGGGCCTCGCCCAGGCGCTTCTGGGGCATGTCGTGCTGATACTGCCCCACGCCGATGGCCTTGGGGTCGATCTTCACCAGCTCGGCCAGGGGGTCCTGCAATCTCCGGGCGATGGACACCGCCGAGCGCAGGTTCACGTCGAACTGGGGGAACTCCTCCGCCGCCAGCTTGCTGGCGGAGTAGACCGAGGCCCCGGCCTCGCTGACGATCATATAGGACACGCCGCCGCCCACCTTGCGGAGCAGCTCCACGGTCATCTGTTCTGTCTCACGGCTGGCGGTGCCGTTGCCGATGGCGATGTGCTGCACATGGTGCCTGCGGATCAGGGCGGCCAGCTTGTCGATGCACTCCAGCTTCTGCCGCTGGCCGTAGGTGGGGTAGACCACCGCGGTGTCCAGCACCTTGCCAGTGGGGTCTACCACCGCCACCTTGCAGCCCATGCGGTAGCCGGGATCCAAACCCATGGTCACCTTTCCCTTCACCGGGGGCTGCATCAGCAGGGGGCGCAGGTTCAGGGCGAAGTTGCGGATGGCCCCCTCGTCTGCCTGCTCGGTGAGATAGCTGCGGATCTCCCGCTCCAGAGAGGGCCAGATGAGACGATCCAGGGCGTCCTCGGCGGCGTCCTTCACAAACTCCATAGCCGCGCTGCCAGGCACCACCACCGCCCGGCGGACCATGGGCAGCAGCCGCTCCCGGTCCTCCAGTACGGTGACGGAGAGCTTGTCCTCCCGCTCGCCCCGGTCCATGGCCAGGATCTGGTGGCCCTGAAGCCGGGAGATCGGCTGCTGAAAATCGTAGTACAGGCGGTAGACGGTGTCCTCCTCGGTGGCGGCCTTGGACACCAGCTTCCCCTGCCGCAGGGTGTGCTCCCGTAGGGCCTTGCGGATGGCCGCATCGTCGGAGATCCACTCCGCCGTGATGTCGTGGGCCCCCTGTAAGGCGTCGGCAATGGTCTCAACCCCCTTGTCCGGGTCGATGAAGTCCCGGGCGGCCTCCTCTGGCGGGGGACAGTTCCGCTCCTGGGCAAACAGCAGCCGGGCCAGAGGCTCCAGCCCCTTTTCCCGGGCCGCGGTGGCCCGGGTGCGCCGCTTCTGCTTATAGGGGCGGTACAGGTCCTCCACCTCCGCCAGAGTAGCGGCGCTGGCGATGGCGGCGGCCAGCTCGTCGGTGAGCTTGCCCTGTTCCCCGACGGCCTTCTTCACTGCGGCCTTCCGCTCCTCCAGCCCCCGCAGATACTCCAGCCGGTCGGCCAGGGTGCGCAGCACCTGATCGTCCATGCTGCCGTGGAGCTCCTTGCGGTAGCGGGCGATGAAGGGGATGGTGTTCCCTTCGTCAATAAGGGTGATCACGTTGTTCACATATGCTTCCTTGACCCCCAGCTCGCGGGCCAGGGTCTGGATGATGGTATCCATGGTATCCAACTCCTTTGCCTGTACAGTGTAGCGGAAAAACGGAGAAAAGTCCAGCGGGGCTTTCAATGTCATTAAGCTAAGGGCTTTGTCATTGCGAGCCAGTCCGCAGACTGGCGCGGCAATCCGCCTTTTCTAACGTTTTAGATGCGGATTCCCACGGCAGTGACATCGGTCACTGCCTCGGAATGACAGGTTTTTCTTAACCTAATGGCATTGGCGGGGCTTTTCCTGCGGGCGGGGGAGTGGTATACTTGGGGCAAAGGAGCTGATCGTTATGATGGAACAGATCGAGACCTTACAGAGCTGGATCGACGGCAGCCGTTCTATCGTGTTTTTCGGCGGGGCGGGGGTGTCCACCGAGAGCGGGATCCCCGACTTCCGCAGCGTGGACGGACTGTACGACCAGAAGTACCGGTGGCCGCCGGAGGAGATCCTGAGCCATACTTTTTTCGAGCGGATGCCGGAGGAGTTTTTCCGCTTCTACCGGGACAAGATGCTGTGCCCCTGGGCCAAGCCTAACGCCGCCCACAAAAAGCTGGCGGAATTGGAGAAAGCGGGAAAGCTGACGAGCGTGGTCACCCAGAACATCGACGGTCTGCACCAGGCGGCGGGCTCTCAGCGGGTGTGGGAGCTCCACGGCTCCGTTTTGCGCAACTACTGCATGAAGTGCGGCAGGCCCTATTCCATGGAGGACATCCTCCATGGCGAGGGGGTGCCCCGCTGTATCTGCGGCGGCGTGATCAAGCCCGACGTGGTGCTGTATGAGGAGCAGCTGAATGCCGACACGATCCAGGGGGCCGTCCGGGACATCCGGGGCGCCGATCTGCTGATCGTGGGGGGCACCTCCCTGGCGGTGTATCCGGCGGCGGGGCTGCTGGACTACTACCGGGGCCGGCATCTGGTGCTCATCAACAAGAGCCCCACCCCCTATGACGGCCGGGCCGACCTGATCCTGGCGGCCCCCATCGGCCAGGTGATGGAGCAGATCAAAGTGGAATAAGCGAACAAGGCCCCCCGGCGGATACTCCGCCGGGGGGCATTTTGCGTTTAGTTTGCC
>CAKUHX010000138.1 GCA_934659475.1 uncultured Oscillospiraceae bacterium | reverse complement strand
GACGGCGAGACCGAGCATGTGTGCGAAAGCAAATTCCTGGCCGGGGATGTAGGGGTGCGCTACGAGAATGTGGACGCCCCCTTCACCGCCCGATACGGCTCCGCCAGCGGCGCGATGGGGGGCGCCCAGAAGTTCAACGCCATGGCAGTGGGCCGGGCCATAGGATCGGGCATCGATCTGAGTGGAGTGATGACCGCCGAGGACGTCCCCGCCTGGCGGGAGGAGAGCTTCTCCTCCCTGACCCAGGCCCGGCAGGAGGAGGAGTTCGCCCCCTATCTGCCTACGGAGAACGTGCCCGGCTACGGGGAGTTTTACGGCCGCCTGAGCTGGCAGGAGGGCAGCTATAACGACCTGTTCGTCCGGTGGAGCCGGGGATATGACGACGTGGAGGTGGATGTGTGCCGCTGCCCCCAGTCGCAGTACGCACTGGCGGATGCGGACGCCCCGGAGCAATACGATGTGCGGCTGTATGACATCCCGTGGTCAGAGTCGGTACCGGAGGAGTACCGGGGCACCATCAGCAGTCCCACCTTCCGGGCGGAGGATATGAGTCTCAGCGTCGTGCAGGCCAGATCCCTTTATAGGGACGACGCCGGAGAGGGCCGGACGGTGAGCATCCGCTTCGCCGTGCTGCACCCGGACGGGACGCTGGTGAAGTATATCTGCAAGGGGCTGACGGCGGAGCAGGTGTGGGCCATGGTGGAGCCCACCCTGGCCAATTCTTAATTTTTCATGAACTCAGGGCCGCCCCCTTGCCGAAAATTGTCGGAGCAGGTATACTAAACGGGCATGACGGCAGAAAAGAGGGTTGCACCCATGGAGCAGACCTATGTGAATATCCCCCGGCGCTCCGGCGGGCGGCAGCCCACCCGGAAGGCCGCCGGACCCAGGGGGCACAAGCCCCGCCGCTCCCCCTTCAGGCGCTTTCTGTGGGGGGTATACGGGCTGATCGTGGCCCTGTCCGCGGTGATCGTAGGCGTATACATCGCCTTCCGCGTGATGGTCAAGCCGCCGGACATCGCCGCCCCCGATCCCCCCGTGGTGGTGGATCCCGACCCGGCAGTTACCCCCGGGAACGACACCTCCCAGGACAACAGAGAGGATGTGCTGACCCGGCGGGAGGGGGTCTATACCGTCCTTCTGGCCGCCACCGATGCCGACGGCTACCGCACGGACACCATGATGGTCATGACCTATGACGTGAAAAACCAGAAGGTGGGGGTGGTGTCCATCCCCCGGGACACCCTGGTGGACCGCGCCAGCGGCAACCCCAAGCTGGTATACGGCCCCGGGGGCGTGAAGCAGCGTGCGGAGGACATCTCTGACATGCTGGGCATCCCCATCGACCGGTATATCCAGGTGAACATCAAGGGCTTTATCGCCTTGGTGGACTATCTGGAGGGCGTGGACTTCTATGTCCCCTGCGATATGGACTACGACGATCCCTATCAGGACCTGTTCATCCACTTCAAGCAGGGCCAGCAGCATCTGAACGGCCAGCAGGCCATGGAGGTGGCCCGCTTCCGGAAGAACAACGACGGCTCGGGCTACACCGACGTGGGCCGCACCCAGACCCAACAGAAGCTGCTGATCGCCCTGGCCAAAAAGGTGCTGGCCTGGAACAGTGTGAGCAAGATCAACGGCTTTGTGGAGATCTTCAACAAGTATGTCTCCACCAACATGGAGCTGAGCGAGATGATGTATTTCGCCTCTCAGGCCATCTATCTGGACACCGCCGCCGGAGTGGAGACCGCTACCCTTGAGGGCAACGGCGAGGCCACCTGGCGGGGCTACACCTACTGCTACGAGCTGGACCCGGACACCACTCTGGACACAGTGAACCGCCTGCTGAATCCCTATGACCGGGATCTGACGGCGGAGGAACTGCACCTGGGGACCTCGAAGTAACGCGCGGGCCGCACCGGCAAAAGCCGGTGCGGTCTTTTTTGCTTAGGGGGGGCTGAAAAATGGTGTTGATAATTCCGGCGAAATATAGTAAAATACAAGATAGCTCTGTTCGGTGCAGAGCATGGCCGCACTAGTCGGGGAGATAGCGGTGCCCTGTACCCGCGATCCGCTCCAGCGGGGATGAATCCCGGCCCCCGGACGTGTGATGTGCCGTCTGCCCCAGATAAGCAGTGATGATGGATCGGGCCTGCGCAATGCGGCTGCGTGAACCGTGTCAGGCGGGGAACCGAGCAGCACTAAGCGATCTGCCGCGTGTGCCGCGGGGTCTCTGTTCCTGAGCCGGCTGTCTGGGTAACGGGCATACCGCGCGCTTCAAAGGTCGGTGTGCGGCCATGCTCTGCGCCGAACGTTTTTATTTTCTGTCCCTCCGTGGGGCGAACGAGGTGATATGCTTTGTACCAGGCCCTTTACCGCAAATACCGCCCCCGCACCTTTGACGACGTGGTGGGGCAGGAGCACATCACCGAAACGCTGAAGCGCCAGGTGGCCGCCGGCAGGCTGTCCCACGCCTATCTCTTCACCGGCACCCGGGGCACGGGCAAGACCTCCTGCGCCAAGATCCTGGCCCGGGCGGTGAACTGCGAGAACCCCCAGAACGGCAACCCCTGCAACGCCTGCCCCGCCTGCCTGGGCATCGAGAATGGCTCCATTCTGGACGTGCTGGAGCTGGACGCCGCCTCCAACAACGGGGTGGATCAGGTGCGCGCCCTGCGGGACGAGGCGGTGTATACCCCCGCCGCCGTGCGCAAGCGGGTGTATATCGTGGACGAGGTGCACATGCTGTCCACCCCCGCCTTCAACGCCCTGCTGAAGATCCTGGAGGAGCCCCCCGCCCACCTGATGTTCATTCTGGCCACCACCGAGCTGCATAAAGTGCCCGCCACCATCAAGAGCCGGTGCCAGCAGTTCGCCTTCAAGCGCATCCTGCCCGGGCAGATCGCCCAGCGGCTGGAGCATGTGGCCGGGCAGGAGAGCATCCCCCTGACGAAAGAAGGCGCCGCCCTTTTGGCCCGTTTGGCCGACGGCGGCATGCGGGACGCCCTGTCCCTGCTGGACCAGTGCGCCGGCGGGGGGCGCACCGTGGACGAAGAGGCCATTTTGGATATTCTGGGGCTGGCGGGCAACCTGCGCACCGCCGCCCTGATGGAGCAGATCGCCCAGCGGGACACCGCCGGGGCGCTGGATACCCTGGCCCAGCTGTACGCCGGGGGCAAGGATGTGGGCTCCGTGCTGTCAGAGCTGTCCGCCCTGGCCCGGGATCTGCTGCTGCGCAAGACCGCCCCCCAGGGCGGAGCCGCCCTGCTCACCGGCGGCTATGACGAGACCACCATGCGCCGCTTGGGGGAACTGCTGCCCGCCCAGCGGCTGCTCCAGATCCTGACCCTGCTGCAGGACACCGCCGCCGCCCTGCCCCGCAGCGCCAACCGGCGCACGGACACGGAACTGTGCCTGCTGCGCCTGTGCGATGAACGGCTGGACGACTCCTTCCTTGGCCTGTCCGCCCGGCTGGCCGCTCTGGAGCAGCTGGTGGCCAACGGCGTGCCCGCCGCACCGGCGGCGGCCCCGACCCCGGCTCCTGCGCCGGAAAAGAAGCCGGCCCCCACCCCCAAGGCCCCGGCTCCAGCGGACGACCTCCCCCCGTGGGAGGAGGAGCGCCCGCCCCTGCCGGAGGAGCCCCCGGAGGAGCGGGACTACGGGCTGGACATCCCCGCCCCCGCTCCGGCGGAGCGGCCCTCGCCCGCCCCGGCCAGGGCGGCCCCACAGGCGGCCGCCGCCCCCGTCTCCGCGGGAGACAGCGCTTTCTGGCCCGGCTTTGCGGCGGGTCTGCGGGGCAAGGTGCCCCCCTCCATCAACCCCTACCTGAACAACCCCGCCAAAGTGACCGGCGTGTGGGGCAACGGGGCGCTGACCCTGTGGGTGGACAGCGAGTTCACCCGCTCCATGCTGAACAAGCCCGCCATCGTCGCGGCCCTGACCCAGGCGGCCCAGGCGGCCTTCGGGGGAC
>CAKUHX010000137.1 GCA_934659475.1 uncultured Oscillospiraceae bacterium | reverse complement strand
GAGGCCGTGAAGTGGGCCGTGGAGAAGGGCATCACCAGCGGAGTGGGCAATGACCTGTTCGGCTCCAACGACCCCTGCACCCGGGCCCAGATCGTCACCTTCCTGTGGCGGGCCGCCGGCTCCCCGGAGCCCAAGGCTCTGAGCAGCTTCACGGATGTCCCCGCTGACGCCTGGTACGCCAAGGCCGTGGCGTGGGCCGTTGAAAACGGCGTCACCGCCGGTGTGGGCGATGGCCTGTTCGGCTCCGACGATACCTGCACCCGGGCCCAGAGCGTGACCTTCCTGTTCAAGGCGCTGAAGGCCACGGCCAAGGGCCAGGCGGACTTCAAGGACGTGTCCGCCAGCGACTGGTACGCCAAGGCTGTGGCGTGGGCCGTGGAGAACGGCGTCACCGCCGGTGTGGGCGGCGGCCTGTTCGGTTCGGGCGACGACTGCACCCGCGCTCAGATCGTCACCTTCCTCTTCAAAGCTTATCAGGGCAAGTAACACAAACCAACAAGCAAGCCCCCGCTTTGCGGGGGCTTGCTTTTTTCTGCCTGCCCAGGCGGAACGGCTCGTTGCGGACACATCCGCCCGTTCTGTCCTGTAGGCAACAACATTTAGGGGTTCTACCCTCTTTCGTGCCCACCGCTTGTGGATATTTGTGCGTGATTTTCCCCAATGGGTGTTGATTTTCTATTTTCCTGCTGATATGATAGACACAGATCACCCGCCCCGCGGGGCAGGAAGGAGCACCTGTATGAACGTTGTTTGTCTGGATATGGAGGGGGTCCTCGTCCCCGAGATCTGGATCGCATTTGCCGAGGCCAGCGGCATCCCCCAGCTGCGCCGCACCACCCGGGATGAGCCCGACTATGACAAGCTGATGCAGTACCGCCTGGCCATTTTGAAGGAACACGGCCTGGGTCTGAAGGAGATCCAGCAGGTCATCGCCACCATCGATCCCCTGCCCGGGGCCAGGGAGTTCCTGGATCAGCTGCGGCAGGAGACTCAGGTGGTCATCCTCAGCGACACCTTCGAGCAGTTTGCCAAGCCACTGATGGAGAAGCTGAACTGGCCCACCATCTTCTGCAACACCCTGAAGGTGGCCGGCAGCGGCGAGATCACCGGCTATCAGATGCGGTGCGAGAAGTCCAAGCTGACCACGGTGAAGGCCCTGCAGTCCTGCGGCTTCGACACCATCGCCGCCGGGGACAGCTTCAACGACCTGGCCATGATCCAGGCCAGCAAGGCGGGCTTCCTGTTCAAGAGCACGGACAAGATCAAGGCCGACTTCCCCCAGATCCCCGCTTACGAGGAATTTGACGATCTGCTGTCCGCCATCCGGGCAGCCCTGTAAAAAGGAGGGCGCTATGAGCAAGTTCGACTCTCTCCCCTTCCGCCCGGCGGACATCTTGCTGCCCCAGGACTGCGACCTGTCCCTGTGGAGCGTGGTCGCCTGCGACCAGTACACCTCCCAGCCGGAATACTGGCAGCGGGTAGAGGAGCGGGTGGGCCCCGCCCCCTCCGCCCTCCGCCTGATCCTGCCGGAGAGCTGTCTGGAGGGCCCCGATGTGGACAGCGACATCATGAACATCAACAACACCATGACCCGCTACCTGCGGGAGGGACGCTTCCGCACTCTGCCCGGGGCGCTGATCTATGTGGAGCGCACCCTGGACTGCGGCAAGGTCCGCCGGGGCCTGGTGGGCATGGTGGATCTGGAGGCCTATGACTACGAGCCCGGCTCCCCCGCCCCCATCCGGGCCACCGAGGGCACGGTGCTCTCCCGCATCCCCCCCCGGGTGGCCGTGCGGAAGAACGCCCCCATCGAGCTGCCCCACATCATGCTGCTGGCCGACGACCCAGGGATGACGGTGATCCACCCCCTGGCCTTTGAGAAGCAGGAGATGGAGCAAGTCTATGACTTTGATCTGATGGAGCACGGCGGCCACATCGCCGGCTGGAAGCTGGGCCAGCGGCAGCTGGACCAGGTGGCCGACTCCCTGAGCGCCCTGGCGGAGCCCGGTGCCTTCCGGGCCAAGTACGGCCTGCACGGCCACGAGGCGGTGCTGCTGTTCGCCGTGGGCGATGGCAACCACTCCCTGGCCACCGCCAAGGAGTGCTATGAGCGGCAGAAGAAGCTGACGCCCCCGGAGAAGTGGGCCGAGCTGCCCGCCCGCTGGGCCCTGTGCGAGCTGGTGGATCTCCACGATGGATCTCTGGAGTTCGAGCCCATCCACCGGGTGGTCTTTGACGTGCAGCCTGAGCAGCTGCTGGACGCCCTGAAGGGCTATTACCCCGGCGCGGCAGAGGGCAGCGGCAGCGGCCACGTCCTGCACTATGTGTACGCCGGAGCCGAGGGCGACATCACCGTCCCCTCCCCCGCTGCCAACCTGCCCGTGGGCACCCTCCAGTCCTTCCTGGACGACTATCTGGCCGCCCATCCGGGGGCCAGAGTGGACTACATCCACGGAGAGGATGTGGTGCGGCAGCTGTCCGCCCAGGGGGACACCATCGGCTTCCTGCTGCCCCCCATGGGCAAGGAAGAGCTGTTCCCCACCGTCATCCACGACGGCGTTCTGCCCCGCAAGACCTTCTCCATGGGCGAGGCCCAGGACAAGCGCTTCTACTTAGAGGCCCGCAGGATCCGCAACTGAACTGCCCGGTTTTTCTCCCCCCGGGCGGAGCAAAAGGAGCTGTATTCCATTGTATTACGCCGACATCCGCCCCATCGACGTGGCCAACGGCCCGGGCATCCGGGTCTCCCTGTTCGTCTCCGGCTGCACCCACCGGTGCAGGGACTGCTTCAACGAGGAGGCATGGGACTTCCACTACGGGCACCCCTTCGGCCAGGAGCAGGTGGAGGAGATCATCCGGGACCTGTCCAAGCCCTACATCAAGGGCCTGTCCCTGCTGGGGGGCGAGCCCTTCCACCCGGACAACCAGGCCGCCGTGCTGGAGCTGGTGCGGCAGGCCCGGGCGGCCTATCCCGGACTGAACATCTGGTGCTACTCCGGCTACCTCTTCGAGGAGCTGGTCGCCGGCCGGGTGGGGGTGCACAGCCGCTCTCTGCTGGAGCAGCTGGACGTGCTGGTGGACGGCCCCTTTGTGGCGGAGAAAAAGAATCTGAGCCTGCGCTTCCGCGGCTCAGAAAACCAGCGGATCATTCAGGTTCAGCCCTCTTTGAAGGAGGGGCAGATCGTCCTGTGGGACGAGGCATCTGTGGAATAATGTGGAATAAAGAGCAAAAGCGGCGGTCCTTCTTGCGAAGGACCGCCGCTTTTTTGTTTCCTTACATCTGGAACAGGATCCCGATCAGGGCGGACACGCCGATGAACACGATGGGGTGCAGTTTTTTCAGCTTGGGCACCCGCATGCCTACGAACACCAGCACCGCCAAGATCAGGGACATCCAGTTGATGCCGAAGGTGTGCTCCTCCGTGCCGCCCACAAGGATGAAGATGGACAGGGCCACAGACAGGCCGGCGGAGGTGATCAGAGCGGTGGAGGCGGGGCGCAGGCCGTAGAACACGTCGTCCACCAGCCGGGACTGCCGGAACTTCTTCAGCATACCGGCGATGATGATGATAATGATGATGGACGGGGTGATCAGGCCCAGAGTAGCAGTCACCGCGCCGGGCACCCCGGCGCAGGTGAAGCCCACATAGGTGGCCATGTTCACGCCGATGGGGCCGGGGGTGGACTCCGACACGGCGATCATGGTGGTCAGGTCGGCGTCGGTGAACCAGCCGGTGGTGGCGCCGATGTTCTGAAGGAAGGGGATGGTGGCCATGCCGCCGCCCACGGCGAACAGACCGGTCTTGAAAAACTCATAAAACAGGCGCAGCAGGATCATTTCCCCTCACCTCCCTGCTTCTTGGGCAGCAGGCGCCGGGCGCACAGGCCCAGCACACCGGCGATGACCACCAGAGCAGCGGGGGAGGCCAGCTTGGCCAACACGCCGGAGAAGCCCAACAGGCTGCTGCCCGCAGCCAGAGCCAGCACCACCAGATAGATGAACACA
>CAKUHX010000136.1 GCA_934659475.1 uncultured Oscillospiraceae bacterium | reverse complement strand
AAGGAGGATGTGGCCAACAAGCTGTTCAAGGAGATCGGCCCCAAGTATGCTGACCGCAAGGGCGGCTACACCCGCATCGTCCGCATCGGGCCCCGCCGCGGCGATGCTGCGGAGATGGCGATCATCCAGCTGGTGTGATCTGAATCAGGCAACAGAGAGAGCCCGCCCCGAAGGGGGCGGGCTCTTTGCATCGCCGCGGCGGAAAATGGGGTCCCCGCAAAGGCTGAAGCCTTTGTGGGGAGAGGACGAGCAGCGGAGTGAGCGCGAGCCCCGGCGTACACGGCGGGGCGAGGGATGCGAAGCATGTGAGGACGATGCGATGCTGCGGAGATGGCGATCATCCAGCTGGTGTGATCTGAATCAGGCAACAGAGAGAGCCCGCCCCGAAGGGGGCGGGCTCTTTGCATCGCCGCGGCGGAAAATGGGGCTGCTGGGCCACAAGAAAGTCCCCTCAACCGGCCCTGCGGGCCACCTTCCCCCCTGGGTGGGGAAGGCTTGACGGGCGGATGGAGACACATCCGCCCCCTACGGCATGTGACCTCCGTGGCCTTTCGTAGGGGCCGGTGTCCTCACCGGCCCGCGGGCGGATAATATCCGTCTCTGCAATGGTCAACATTCGTTCATCGTATTCCGCAAGCCCTCCCCTCCCCTTTTCTTTTCCCGGGAGATCTGCTATAATACCCGGGAAAACAGGAGGGTCCCCGCTGCGGCGGGGAGAAAGGAGCCCCATCATGAAGATCATAGACGCCCATCTGCATCTGTTCCCCGAGCCCTGGGCTGACGAGGTGGCCCGGGGCGTGGGCCATGAGAACACCGTGGAGCACCTGCGGCTGGCCTACGGAGAGCTGGGGATCGTCCACGGCGTGGTCATGGGCAACCGCAGTCTGGAGACGGACCGCCACGACTACCCCGCCGACCTGTTCCACTACTGCGTGGGGCTGGACCGTATGGTGTTGGACGAAGGGCGGAACATCCCTGCTGACCTGCCCGGCCGGGTGGAGGAGCACCTGAAGCGGGACAACTGCTGCGGCGTCAAGCTGTACCCCGGATATAACCGCATCTGGCTGAGCGATCCCCTCTACTCCCCTATCTACGACCTGGCCGCCCGGTACGACAAGCCAGTGGCCGTCCACATGGGCATGACTGCCGGGCCCCGGGCCTCTTTGCGGTACAGCCACCCCCTGGTGCTGGATGAGACGGCTGCCGACCACCCCAAGACCCGCTTCGTCATGTGCCATTTTGGCAATCCCTTTCTGGAGGATGCCGCTGCCGTGGTGGAGAAAAACCCCAATGTGGCTGCCGACCTGTCCGGCCTGCTGGAGGGCCGGGTGGATCTGGAGCGGTATTTCCAGGAGCAGGCGGGGTATGCCGGCTTGTTGACCGCGTGGCTGACCTATACGGAGCACTGGGAGAAGATCCTGTACGGCACGGACTGGCCCATCGTCAACCTGGGGGAGTACATCCGCTTTATCCAGGGCATCGTGCCGGAAAAGCAGTGGGACAAGGTGTTCTTTGACAACGCCGACCGGATCTACGGGCTGGGGCTTTGATCGGTCAGGCTTTTTAAGTACGCCTCCGCCCCGTACCGCAGGCAGCGGCGCAGACGGTGCTCCCCACGCTTGATGGTGCGGGAGATGGTGGACTTGTCCACCCCCAGCTTCTCCCCGATCTCCCGCATATTCAGGCCGTCGGAGTAGTACAGCAGCAGGGCCTGCCGCTGGCGGGGGGTCACGTCCTCCCGCAGGGCGCGGATCAGGTTGCGCTTGAGCCGGCTGATCTCCCGGCTGTTGTCCTGGGCCATCTGGCGGGCGTATACCGCCATGTCCGCGGCATACATGCCCCCTCTCCTATAGCGTGTATTTGGCATTTCTGTGGTACCCCCTGTCGTAGTAGCGCTCGGTGAGCACGGCCAGTTCCCGGGCCTCCCGCAGCATGGTGGAGAGCATGTGGATGCGCTCCTCCAGGATGCAGCGCTTGTCCTCGTCCTGGACGTCGTCCATCGCCGCCTGGAGCTGGCAGATGCGGATGTCCAGCGCCCGGGCGTGGGCCCGGTACTCCACGGACAGTTCCTGTAAAGTCATAGATTTCCCCCTCCTGTGTTGTCGGATGTGCAATAATGGCGGGCATCCCCCCTTTCAGATGTGAGTTAAAGGAGCGGCTTTGGCTCTCTGGCCCCGGCCCCGCGGGAGCGGCCATACGCCGGGGCGGGAAAGGAAGATAAAGAGAAGATTTTTAAGAAATGGAAAAGATCTCCCTTGACAAACACGCATTTCCCTGTTACAATATTGCTTGCTGTTGGACAGCGGACGAAGATGCTGGTGTAGCTCAGCCGGTAGAGCAGCTGATTTGTAATCAGCAGGTCGGGGGTTCGAATCCGTCCACCAGCTCCACACAATTTTATATTCGGAGGAGTTCCCGAGTGGCCAAAGGGGGCAGACTGTAAATCTGTTGCGTTTCGCTTCGGTGGTTCGAATCCACCCTCCTCCACCACGTCGTCGCGTACTGCATATCGTTCGCGACGGCGTTTTCTTTTTCAAAGCAAACGCCATCTCTCCCTCATTCCGTCGCTCCTCCTTATCCAAACCGAACCCGCTGCGCTGGGCTTCGGTTTGGGGGCTTGCGACGAGTTTTTTTATAAAAAACTCATCGTTCGCTCATTCTGCTGCTCATCGCTTTCGCCGCACAAACGCTGCGCTGGTTTGCACAGCGATAAAGGCGCTCTGCGGGGCCGCCGTTTTTCTTATCGCCCCCACGAAAGCCCAGCGAAGCGGGCTTTGTGAGGAGAGGACGAGCAGCGCCGTAGGGCAAGGGCTCTGCCCTTGCCGGCTTGTGAACGGCGGGCCGCCACATGGGGCGTCCCCTACAGGACAGGCGAGACGTATGGTTTGCTGGGCCCTAAAATAGAACTAACGTTCGCTACATCGGTATGATAGCGCGGCAGATACAAAAAGTCAAGAACAAACGTTCGACTAATTTTGAAATTTTTCCTTGGAAAAGTCCGAAATAAGGGACAGAAACGGGGCACGAGCCCTGTAAGAGCAGAAAAGACCGCCCGGGAGCATAGCTCCCGGGCGGTCCTCTTCGTCCGTCACGGATCAGGTCTGTAGGCCCAGCACGCCGAAGAAAAGCAAGCCCAGAACGGCGCTGATCCCGATGATCCAGGGCACGCCCAGCTTATACTTCTGCATGAGGAAGAGATCCAGCATGCCGATCCCTACGGCGGGCAGGTTGACGCCACCGGCGGCGGTGGAAAAGTTGGTGATGCTGAGGGAGACGCACACCCCGGCCAGCAGGCCGATGGAGGCCGGGCGCACGCCGGTCATGATCTGCTCCAGCCGGTGGCTGGTGCGGAAGCGCTGGAACATGACGGCGGCCAGAAAGCACAGGGTGAAGGTGGGGGTGAGCACACCCAGGACCGCGAAAATGGCCCCCGGCAGGCCGGCGGTGCGCAGGCCGGCGAAGGTGGCGCTGTTCAGGCCCAGAGGCCCAGGGGTCATCTCGGCGATGGCCACGATGTCGGATACCTCGCTGGCGGTCATCCACCCGTGGGACAGCATCTCGCTGGAGATGAGGGGGATCATGGACAGCCCGCCGAAGCTGGTGAAGCCGATCTTGAGAAAGCTGATATACAGCTCAAGCAGCACCATGTCCGTCCGCCTCCTTCCGCTCGTAATACTCGCACATGACCAGGCCCAGCACCGCCCCAATGACTACCAGCCACACACAGCTGAAGCCGAAGAACAGGTACAGGCAGAAGCACAGGGCGGTCACTGCCACGCAGGGGGGGAAGCGGTAGGCGCTTTTATACAGGCCCAGCAGGGCGCTGACCATGATGGGCACCACGGCGGCGCGCACCCCGGTCATGGCGGCGGCCATCCAGGGGTTGCCCTGAAGGGCGGTATAGCAGTAGGTGACCCCGGCCAGCACGATGAAGGGGGCGGTGATCATGCCGAACACACAGCACAGGCCACCCAGAAAGCCGGCCTGACGGTAGCCGAAGAGCATGGCGGTGTTGGAGATCATGGTCCCGGGCAGACTGCGGCCCACGCTGGTCAGATC